>JACQUH010000241.1 GCA_016210375.1 Chloroflexota bacterium | reverse complement strand
TGATGGGCGCGGGCATGGTGCACCCCAGCGTGCTGGCGGGCGTGGGCTACGACCCGGAGGTGTACACTGGCTTCGCCTTCGGTATGGGGCCGGAGCGCATCGCCATGCTGAAGTACGGCATAGACGACATCCGCCACTTCTACGCGAATGACGTGCGGTTCCTGCGGCAGTTTTAGGCTGACGCCAGGCCTATACGACCACGGTACGATCTTCGACCTCCTGAACCGCAAAGTACGCGTTGAAAAGTCGCAAGGGCGCATTTTGATGGAAGAACAATTCTCTAACCGCTTCCCAGTGAAGCCCAGGCCGCCTCTGAATCCACACGACTATTTGCCTGATGAAGCAAGAGCCGGACTGGTCAACTTGCTGTTCAACATAGTAACGAGATACGATGCAAGCTCACATATATACCATTTTGAAAGCAACGTGTATTCAAATATTTATGACTTCTGCTTTTCTATCCACGAAATAACCCTGAACCATAGGTTTTCTAGTAACTATCGGTCTTGGGCAATACCCATACAGCAACGGAATATTGAAATGATTGTAGAAATGTGTGCGTGGTACACTTTTTTTGACATAGCTGAAATCATCTACCAAGTCTTGGACATCTCGGACAGATCCCCAAGAAAGGCATCAGTTGCCTTTGAAGAAGTATTCAATGACTTGATGCTAGGGGGTGGATTACAATGGGCCATGCGGGGAGGGAAGATGGAGAGGCGTAGGCCAGAGCCAGTTGCCTCCCAGATTGAACAAGCCCTTGAAATCTTGAAGGATGAGCGATTCATACGGCCACACAACCAATTGCTGAAAGCAATCAAGGCATTGGATACACGACCAGAGCCGGATGTAGAAAACTGTGTCAAGGATTCAGTTGGGGCATTGGAAGGTGTGGCAAGAACGTTGATTCCCAATAAGGACTCTCTACGGGACGTACTAAATGCCGAGCCCTTGAAAACAAGGATTCACCCGATACTACGTGACACTCTTTTGAAGATTGAGGCGTACAGAGGAGACGCACCTGGTGCTGGGCATGCTTTGATTGATGGCAAACAGAAGATTCAGTTGGCAGACGCAGAGTTCGTACTGACGTCGTCTATCGCCGCTATGCTTCTGTTGGTTGCCAAAGCAGACCAAACTGCGTTGAAAGCGCCTTGATACTTGGAAATGCTTGCTAAAGATCAAGAATATTCCCCCCTCCTCATCCTGGGAGGCGGCGACGGCATTGGCCTGTGGCTGGCCAAGCGCCTCTTCGCCCGCGTGCCCGGCATGGGGCGCATCACCCTGGCTGACGTCAAACCCCTGGCGGGTCGCAGCGCTTCCCCCGATGCCTTCCCCGGCTCGCAGCACGCGGCGGAGCTGGCACGCCTGGATGCGCCCATGGACGCCCTGCGCCTGGACTACGCCCGCGCTGGCGGCAGCCTCGCGGCGGAGTGGGCGGCGGTGCCAACCAGGGCCGCGCCGCCTCCCGGGCCTCTGCCCCTGGAGGACTATCGCATGGTGATGGTGGCCGTGCCCGAGGAGTCCATGGGGCAGGCGTGCGCCGCTGTTCTTCCCCTTCTGCGCCCGGGGGCCCACGTCTTTGACGTCTGCTCTACCAAGAGTGTCGCCCTGCCCGCCATGCTGCGCCACGCCCCAGAGGGGGTCTCGGTCCTGGGCACGCACCCCCTCTTCGGCCCCGCGGTGCCAGATCTCGTGGGGCAGGTCATGGTCATGACGCCGACGCCGCGCACCGACGCCGCCTTCTATCAATGGTACCGAGACGTGGTGCGCTCCTTTGGCGCGGTAGTGGAAGAGATGCCCGCCCAGGACCACGACCTGCACATGCTGTTCATCCAGACCCTGGCCCATTTCTGCTACCTGGTGTTTGGCCGCACCCTGGCCCAGGCCGGGTCCCTTGGCTTCAACCTGGAGCAGTCCTTCAAGGTCAGCACGCCGCCCTACGGCATCCTGGCGGCCTTCACGGCGCGCATCATCGGCGGCAACCCACGCCTCTACGCCCAGATCCAGGCCCAGCCTGATGCCAGCAAGGTGCGCTCCCTCTTTCTCCAGGCTGCTCAGGAGATTGCCCGCCAGTTCTCCGGGGACCAGGCCCAGGTGCAGGCCGCCATCCAGGAGGTTATTGACTCCTACAAAGGCTCCGACGTCGCCCGCGCCTACGCCAACTCCCGGGCCCTGGTGGACAGCGTGCAGGGGAGCTACAGGGAGCTGTACCTGCGCAAGGAAACGGGGCAGCTTACGGTGCTCCTGGCCGGGGACCCGCTGAACCCTGCGGAGCCCTCCGTTACCCACGTGGGACTGGTCCACGACGTTGACGGACAGAGCGTGGACATGGAGGAGCGGGCCGCCCAGGCCGGCGGCGCGTGGTTCATCGCTTACGACGCCGAGTCCGAGGCGGCCCTGCGCAAGGTGGGACGCAGCCTGCGGGCCCGCCAGACGCGGGTCCTGCGCCACAACATCCGGCGGGTGCTCTCGGCGGAGGAGACGGTGGCCTGGCGACGGGCAAACCTCCAGCACCACCAGCGCGACGTTTCGGTGCTGACAGACCAGGCCGTGGACCTGGACTACCTGTGCCAGGTGCTGGCCCTCATCAACCCGTCGGTTGTGTCCGGCAGGGTGGCCGAGCCGGCGGAGGGCGCATGGCTCGGTCGGTACGGCCTCCGGAACCGTGTGCTCCGCCTGGCCATTTTCGGCGACCGTGACCCGGACGCTTGCCTGGCCGAGGTGGTCAAGGCCCTGCGCCTGTTTGGGGTAAGAACGGCGGGGGGTAGGTGAAATGACAACCAGAGCAAGTCACAACAAAGTCGTGCCTCGCACTTCGCGTCAGTTGCCATATCTAGCTTACAACCCTTCTTGCCGACACGAGAGATTTCGGAACACGCCCATCAAGGCTTGTCCTCGTGAACATACGTGACGTTCTGAGACGCCTGCGTGAGGATGGCTGGTATATAGACCGTACTCGCGGAAGCCACCGAATACTGAAGCACCCAGTCAAAAAGGGCATCGTGGTGGTAGCAGGGCACCCAAGCAAGGAAGTTGCGTCCGGCACTTTGAAAAGCATCTGGAAGCAGGCAGAGTTGGAGGATCCAAAATGAAAGAGTTCGTGGTTATCTACGAATGGACAGGGCACAACTATTCGGCGTATGCGCCAGACTTACCCGGGTGCATTGCATGTGCTGATACCCTGGAAGAGACCGAGGGATTGATGGGTGAAGCTGTAGAACTGTACATCCAGGCGCTCAAGGAGGCGCACCACCCCATCCCCGAGCCCATTACAAAGGCCAAGCTCGTATCGGTGGGGGGTTGATGATTTGCTCGGCGACCGCGACCCCCAACGCCTGCCTGGCCGAGGTGGTCAGGGGGCTGCGTCTGTTTGGGGTAAGGGTAGGGGGAAATGGTTGAAGAGGGCCCCCAGCGCAGCGCCCGGGGGATTCGGCCCCGGAGTACCCTACAGATTGCGCAGGTGTATACTGGAAGGTGGCAGAGTTGCGGGGGCTGGGCGCTTGAGGAGGCGTCCATGATTGACCCGAGAAGCAAGCAAGGCGTGTGGGAATTTATGCTCTGGCCCCTCCTGGGGGTCTCCCTGGCTGCATGTCTGCTGTTCTTGATGGTGGGCGGAGGGTTCATCTTGATGGCCCTGATGCTTGGCGCCATCGCCCTGGGAGCATCTGTTGCAGGCGTCTGGCAAGTAACCAGGTTGCCCAGGCGATGGCTAGGGCCGGTACCAGCGGCAGCGGAGCATGCCCCAGGGCTGGTGGTAGCGAAACTGGTGAGCGCATCGGGGGCGTGTGCCAGGGGGGTCCAGTACAGAGTCGGGGCGGCGTATGTCTATGCCAACGGGAGACCTAGCCCCGCGATGTGCGGTCCCGCAGTCCATGTCCTGCAGCCGGTAGTGCAGCATGTCCGGGAGAGCGGAGAAAGCGCCAACGTTGAGATGAAATGCCCTCTCAGCGGGAACATCATCGTGTTCCAGGTGTTCCCGAAAACGACGGCTGAAGTGAAGCGCGCGGCCTGAGGTACAGGTTGTTCCAGAGAAGCGTAAGAGGTGTGCTCAGCCCCTGCAAGTAGCCCTCTGCCACCCGTCTCTTCCCTCGGCCCGGCGGCGTCCCTGGCCTTCTCCTCGGGTTCCTTTTTCCCGCCCCCAGCGGCCCTCTCTTTTTGTGCCATCCCCCAAGCCAGTGCCTCTGTTCCTGGTCCCCTCTCCCAAAGGGCAAGGGGGACAGAACCGTCCCCTATGGTCATCAACCAAATTGTTGTGCTTTCGCGGTTCTGACCTCTCCCCCTCTTATCCCCCTTTCCGCAACGGAAAGGCGGATAGATTTCTTGTGAGAATCTGGGCACGGCTCAGCCGTGCCCAGATTCTCACATTTGCCAGTTCCCCCTTCCCTAAGAGGGAAGGGGGATCAAGGGGGTTAGGTTATTCCGCACAAGACTATAAGGGGGCGGCATGATGCACCAGCCTCCAGGCTGGGGTGCAGAAAATCAACACCCTACTCAAAGGGGCTGGTCTCTGGGGAAGGCAGGGGAGCTTTGCTGGCGGCCCTGCCCCGGGCGGAGAGCTGCCTGGCCCTCAGGGAGGTGAAGGCCAGCGCGACCAGGAAGAGCGCCGCGGAGAAGAGCACCACCGTGGCCCCGGAGGAGACGTCTACAAAGAAGCTGATGTAGATGCCAGCCAGACCGCAGAAAGCGCCAATAGCCGTGGAGAGCACCATCATGTGGCTGAAGCTGTTGGTCAGGAGCCGGGCGACTATGGGGGGGATGACGATGGCGGCGGCTATCATGGTCACACCCGGGACCTGGATGGAGACAACGATGGTGGCGGCCAGGACCAGGGCCAGGGTTGTGTCAACCCACCCGGTGGCTACGCCGTAAAAGCCCGCCACTTCCGGGTCAAAGGTGGAGAAGTGGAGAAGAGGAAGTGCTTGTATCCTACCAGGACCACTGCCAGGGTGAACAGGGCGACCACTACGATGGCCCACAGGTCTGCCGGGGCCACACCAAGGATGTTCCCGAAGAGAGCAGCATCAAAGCTACGGGTGAACGTCTTGTAGCGGCTGATAAGGGCGACGCCCAGGGCAAAGCTGGCGGTGGTAACAATACCGATGGCTGCGTCGGCGCCTATTGTGCGCTTGCGGGTGGTGAGATTGATGAGGACCGCAGCGATAAAGCCCCAGAGACTGGCGCCCAGGAAGAAGTTGATGGACATGACGTAGCTGACCACCGCGCCGCCAAAGACCGCGTGGGACAGGCCGTGGCCGATATAGGCCATGCGCCGCAGCACCACATACACGCCGATGAGTCCGCAGAGACCGCCCACCAGGGTGGCAGCCACGATCCCTCGGACAAAGAACTGGTACTGCAGTGGTTCAAGCATGGGGCCGATGCTCGCCGCTGGTGTGGCCGGGATCGCTGTTGCCTCGCACGGCCTGGCGGCCAAAGAAGTGGGGGCGTTCGGTTACCAGGGTCATGCCCTGGTACTGGGTCACTGGCATCTCTGCGCCGTAGGTCAGTTGAAGGGTCTCCGGTGTGAACACCTGGTTGGGCGGCCCCTCGGCCAGAATGCGGCCGTTCAGGCAGACCACCCAGGGCAAGTGGGCCGCCACGGCGTTGATCTCATGGGTGGTCATGATGATGGTGATATCCTGGTGGTTGAGTTGGTCCAGGAGGTGCATCACGTCGTCCCGGGTCTTGATGTCTACGCCGGAGGTAGGCTCGTCCAGGAGCAGCACCCTGGGGCTGCCGACCAGGGCGCGGGCCAGGAAGGCGCGCTGCTGCTGGCCACCGGACAGGTCTCCCTGGCAGACCAGAAGCAGGTCTATCGCCGCACCGACGCCGCTGGGCATCTCCAGCGGGACACTATCGCCCTGCGGGACGAGCCCTTAAAGGCCGCTGGCCAGCCCCTCCTGACCAGAGTCATGGAGGGAGGCCGCATCCTTCACCCCTTGCCCTCCCTGGACGATATACGCCTTCGCTTCCAGGATGAGTTCGCCCGTCTGCCGCACCGGTACAAGGCGTTGCGGCGGGCGCCCCAGTATCCCGTGCGCCTCAGCCCCGGCCTCTCGGCTCTCCAGTCCCGCCTGGAGCGCCAGTTCGCCGCCGTCCCTCCCAGCCGTTAGGCGCTCCCCCTTGATGGTCATCAACCAAATACTTGTGCTGCTGCTGTTCCGACTTCTCCCTCTGTGGTCCCCCTCTCCTGGGAGGAGAGGGGGACGATATCATGAAGAAACGGTGGGATGCGCCAAGGCCGCATCCCACCGTTTCAAACTTCTCTTCTCCTCCACCCCCTGGGGAGGAGCCAGAGGAGATCAGGTTGGACCTGGTAAGGATGCGTTAGAATGGCCAAGCTAGAGCACACCAGCGTCAGGGGTCCCCTTCCCTTACAGGCCCTCCACCAATGCGAGGTCAAACATCAGGAAGACGCCGAAGAGGATGCTGGCCGTCCCTGCTACCCCTGCCACCATCCTGCTGATGCGCTGGTACTGCCCGGTGATGGCAAAGGGGATGCCTAGCCCCAGGGTGATAGCGGCCATGGATACCACAGTGCCCATCCCGAAAAGCAGGATGTACCAGATACCAAGCCAGAAGTTGCTGATGGCGTCGCTGGCCAGCACCGCTAGCATCACGGCGGCGCTCCCCGCCAGCCCGTGGACGATGCCAACGATGTAGGACTTCAGGCGGAAGAAGGGGCGCCCCGGGCTGAAGAAGTGGTGGATGCCCTCTCTGCGGGAGTCGGCGGTTTCTTCGCTTTGGCCGTGGGCATGGATGTGCGCGTGGGGCCGCTCCTCTTCCAGGTGCTCGTGCAGGTGCAGGCGCTTCTTCCGCAGGTTCCAGAAGACCTGGAGGCCCAGGAAAACTAGCATGATGCCTACCAGGAACTCAAGGTATGGCGCCGCAGCCTCGTACTGGTTCATGATGCGGCCCTTCAATAGGAGGATGGCGCCGCCCAGCAGAAGCAGGGGCGTCGTGTGACCGAGGCCCCAAGAGGCGCCTACCCAGATGCCCCGCCACGCATTGCGGTACTCGCTGGCAATGGTGGAAATGGCCACCACATGGTCTGCGTCCGTGGCGTGCTTCAGCCCCAGCAGAAGCCCCAGGCTCAGGACAATCAAAGCCGTAGAGTCCATGTCGCCTCCGTTCTCCTCTCGTCGCTTTCAATGGCTTGCCACAACTTCGGGCCCTCTTCCCACTATCGCCTCTCCCTCGCGCAGGCGCTGCACAGGCCGCCAATGGCGAAGTGCTCCAGGTCGGGCTCAAAGCCAAACTCCTGTATCAGCCTGTGGTGGAACTCCTCCAGGTACGTGGGGCTGAAATCAAAGGCGCGGGAGCAGTTCCGGCACACCATGTGGTGGTGCACCTCTGTCTCTATCAGCTCGTACCGGGCGGAGCCGCCCACGTCCAACTCTGTTACCAGGTGGAGGACCTTGAGAAGCTGAAGGGTGCGGTACACGGTGGCCACGTCTATATAGGGATAGCTCGCGTGCACCTGCCGGAAGATGTCGTCAACCCCTATATGGCCAGGCTTGCCTGCCAGGGCAGCCAGTACCATGACCCGCTGTGGGGTCAGGCGGTATCCCGCCTCCTTGAGCTTGTCCAGCGTCTTGCCGTGTCTGGTCATGGTTGTTGCAACCGATTGCAGTTTCCAATTATAGACAAATATGCGTTCCTGTCAACAGCGGTGGGTTGCAAGAGGCCCTCTTGGCCCTCGGGCAGGAGAGGTGTACAGCGGCGGAGGCCCCAGGCAAGGGAAAGAGTGGAAGGTTTCGCTTGATTGGGTGTGGTATTCATGTCCCCCACTGATGGTCATTGACTAAACGACCTGACCCCCTCTGGCTCCCCCTTCCCGCACGGGAAGGGGGAGAAGATTGGTTTGAATCGGTGTGATGCGGCAGAGCCGCATCACACCGATTCCTGAAATAACCTTCCCTTCTCCGTTGCGGAGAGGGGGACTACAGGGGAGAGGTCACCCCCGCAGTAGCACATGTGCTTAGAAACTATCTCAAAACTCCCGTTGGCACCGTCCCCTGAAGGGGGAGGCATCATGCCTCAGCCTTCAGGGGACGGTGCGGAAAGCCATCTTGAGATAGTTACTAAGGGGGGTAGGTGAACCTCAATCCCGGCACTAAAGTGCCAGGTCATGCTCATCGCCCCTCTCAGGCAAGCAGGACCCAGTGGGGGAGGCCCCTCGCATTGACCGCTCAGCGGTCATGCACTAGAATCCAGCTACCCTCTGGCGTAGTCCAGGGAAGGGTAACCGGACTGGAGCAAACAAGGCTATGCAGCAGGAAGAGGTCGGTTCCGTGGCGGCCATGGCGAGCCGCCTGCAAGAGAACATTGAGCGCGTGATTGTGGGCAAGGGCGACATGGTGACGCTGGCCCTGGTGGCCATCCTTTGCGAAGGGCACTTGCTGATCCAGGACGTGCCCGGTACGGGCAAGACTGTGCTGGCCAAGGCCATCGCCCGGTCCCTGGGGTGCACCTTTCGCCGGGTGCAGGGGACGCCGGACCTGCTGCCGGCAGACGTCACCGGTACCCACGTCTTCAACCAGCAGACCTCCAGCTTTCAGTTCCGGCCGGGCCCCATCATGGCCCAGGTCCTGCTGGTGGACGAGATCAACCGGGCGACGCCCAGGACGCAGTCGGCCCTGCTGGAGGCCATGCAGGAGCGGCAGGTGACGGTGGAGGGGGAGACGATGCCTCTTCCCCGGCCCTTTCTCGTCATTGCGACACAGAACCCCGTGGAGCTGGAGGGTACCTTCCCCGTGCCCGAGGCGCAACTGGACCGCTTCCTCATGCAGGTCAGCCTGGGGTACCCCTCCCAGGAAGAGGACAGGTTGATCTTGCACCGGTTTCGGGAGGAGGAGCCCCTGGAAGTGCTGGGGGAGGTTGCCGGGAGCGAAGAGCTGCTGGAGATGGGGCGATTGGTGCGGCGAGTGCACGTTGCCCCTCCGGTTGAGGACTACCTGATCAACCTGGTGCACGCCAGCCGGTCCCACCCCACTGTGGAGTTGGGGGCCAGCCCCAGGGCGATGCTGGCGCTGTATCGCACGGCCCAGGGGCTGGCGGCGGTGCGTGGCCGGGGCTACGTGATTCCGGACGACGTGAAGGCCCTGGCCCCGTATGTGCTGGCCCACCGGATCATGCCCAAGGCCCAGAGCCAGCTACGAGGGACCTCTGCCCGGGACATCCTGCGGGACGTGGTGAATTCGGTGCCAGTGCCCGTGGAGGAGGTAGCGTGGGTGGGGAGGTGAGGGGAGTCCCGCGCCGAAAGCTCAGGCGTTTCCTTTTCCCGCGGGCATCATTTCCTGCTATTACCACGAGAGTAGAGGTGGGTTACTGTCATTCTGAGAGAGTCCGCCGCAGGCGACATCGTGAAGAATCTTGTACGCCATAGCTAGCCGATGCTCTTCAGGCAGGCAGGAGTTCCCCAGTGCACACGAGATTTCTCGCTCTGCTCAAGATGACAAGGAGCGCATGTGTCCAGTGGGATACGCATCGTCTTGATGAGGCGACGTGAGTAATGGGTAACGCCTGGCTTTTTTTGGTGGTGGCACTGGCTGCGACGAGCGTGCTGTTGCGGTCGGTGGCGCTGCTGCTGGTCGCTGCGCTGGTAGTGGTGCTCATGGGGGTGACGCGGCTCTGGGCGAGGTACTGCCTGGAGCGGGTGGAATACAAGCACCACTTGAGCTCCTACCGAGCCTTCACGGGGGACAAGCTGGTGCTGACCACTGAACTGAGCAACGGCAAGTTCCTTCCTTTGCCCTGGGTGCAGGTAAAGGACGAGATGTCGCGCTACGCTGCCCCTCTCCAGGGGCGCGTTGTGGCAGCCCCGGAACACGAACGGGTGATCCTGACTGGCTTTATCTCCATGAGCTGGTACCACCGTATCACCCGGCGGTACACGCTGGTGTGCCAGCGCCGAGGGCACTACTTCCTGGGGCCAGCGCAAATTCGCTCGGGTGACGTCTTTGGGATGTTCAGCAATGAACTGCGCATGGAGCGGGACCTCCTGCTGGCGGTG
The DNA here is from genome assembly GCA_016210375.1 of Chloroflexota bacterium. Lineage (GTDB taxonomy): Bacteria > Chloroflexota > Dehalococcoidia > Lucifugimonadales > JACPCL1 > JACPCL1. Next base: position 3,317 of record JACQUH010000241.1, on the reverse strand, counting down.
TACCCGCGGGTGTTGCCCCTGGTGTTGTTGCGGCTGCCAGCCCAAGAGCCATACGGCAGCGTGCGGCTGCACAAAAGCTTGCTGGAGGACGTGACGCGGCCCGTGGGGAGCCGGGAGTATGTGGTCGGGGACAGCCTGAGGCACATCCACTGGAAGACCACAGCGCGGACAGGGCAGCTCCAGACCCGGGTGTATGACGCCTCCACGGCCCCCAACTTTGTTGTGTTCTACGGCGTTCGCACCGTGGAGCCACCCCTTCAGGGATCACGGCCCCACCTGCTGGAGCTAGGGGTGCTCACGGCCACGGCCCTGGTCAACTACGCCCTGGAGAACGGCTACCCCGTAGGCCTGTACGTCAACCAGACCTCTCGCCTGACCTCCCACTTGCTTCAGGTACCGCCTTCCTCCAACCCTGACCAGCTCACCCGGGTGCTGGAGGTCATGGCTCAGGTGCACCCGGAGGAGTCGCGGTCCCTGGCTGCTATGGTGTCAGAGCGGAGCCGCAGCCTCCCCTGGGGCACAACAATCGTGGTGGTAGCGGCGGTGATAGACGAGGCGACCTACACCACGCTGCTGCGCCTGCGCCGGGCTGGACGGGCAGTGGCCCTGGTGAAGGTAGGGAGTGGCGGCGGCGCTCCCGCCGTTGCTGGTATCCCTGTCTTTACGGTGTCCGACGCTGTGGACTGGCAGAAGCTGGAAGTCGTGGAACTGCGATGAGACTACAGCCCCGTATTGCAAGGATGCTTGGCCCGGACAATCTGCTGCTGGTTGCCACGTTCATGATGGAAGGGCTGTGGCTCTACCTGTGGTTTGCCTTGCTGCGGTACACCGGGATTCTGGGCTGGCAGGATGTGCCTCTCACACCTCCTTCCATTCTGCTGGTCCTCTGGTGCAGCTACTATGGTGTACAGGTGCTTGGCCAGCAGCGTTGGAGCAGCAGGAGGGCTCAAGGGATGGCGGCGGCGCTGGTCATAGTCCTGTTTGTCCTGGTGGCGCGGCTGGAGAACGGCGCTGGGTACGGAGCTCTGGACCCCGGATGGCTGGGCTACGCTGGCCGCAACCTGTCCGAAGCGTTATTCACGTCCCTTCAGGCGGGTCTTGCGGGGTGTGCGTACCTGTGGTGGCGCGGGTACAGGCTGGCCAGAGAAGGCTTGGGTCAGGAGCAGGTGTTCCATTCCTTCTGGACCGGATTGGTGGGCATCGTCCTGGGCCTGCTCGCCTGGGAGACATCATACCAGTCTGGGAACCTCGTGGGCGTTTCCCGCGGGCTCGGAGTCCTGGTGGTCACTGTCTTTTTCTTCTCCTCCATGCTGGCCCTGGCCCTGAGCCACCTCGTCCGTGTCCGGGCGGAGATGATGCGCCTGGAAGGAGCGGGCGCCTTTTTCAGCCAGAACTGGGCCTTGCGCCTGGTTGGCCTGGCATCGGCGATGGTGTTGCTGGGGTGGCTCGTGGCGTCGGTCTTCTCCTTTGACGTGCTAGCCCCTGTGCTGCACCTCGTTGGGGTGCTGTACGGGGCCGTTGCCGTCGTCATCTACTATCTTCTGTACCCCGTCGCGCTGCTGGCGGCTGGGCTGGTGTACGCGTTGCGATGGGTGATAAGCCGGTTTGGCCCTCGGGAGACAGTCACGATCACGCTGCCCGACTTTAGCGCCTTTCGTACTGTCGTGGAGGAAGGAGGTGATGGGGGTGTTCCCGTGTGGCTGGTGCTACTCAAGTGGCTGCTGCTGCTGGCCATTCTTGGGCTTGCCCTCTTCCTGCTTACGCGGCTCCTCCTGTCCCGGAGGGAAGGCGGGAAGCCCAAGGAGGCCCTGGAGGAGACCCACGAGTCCATTGGCGGCTGGCGGGAGTTCCTCAGGGACATGGTGTTGGGATTGGTGCGGCTCCTGGACTGGCTTTTGGCGAGACGGGACGCCATATTGAGGCGGGTACCCCTGGTGCGGCGCCTGGGAGTTGCCCCTGGTCCAGAGGAGGAGATGGCAGTGCGAGAGATGTACGCTCGGCTGCTGCTGGAGACGGAACGTTCAGGCTTCCCCCGCCGGCAAGAGGAGACGCCTCTGGAGTACCTGGGCATACTGGAAAAGCGGCTGCCGGAGGAGCGGGAATCGCTGGGCCGCATTACCGGGGACTACGTAGAGGTGCGCTATGGCGAGCGGGAGGTGCCGCCCGAGGAGCAGGGCCTGGTGAACCGGCTGTGGCGCGCGGTGTACGCGCGGCTAAAAGGGCAGCAGTCTGGCTAGTAATCCTCCTCCTCTTCCTCATCCGGCTCGGGTTGCCGCTGGCGGGCAGGGGCCAGCCCACCCTCCAGGCGCGGCAGAATGGGGGCGCGGCCCTCGCGATCGCTCTTGGGCTTGCGGGGCGGTAGCCCGGCGATGCGCTCTCGCAGGGCCGATATGGTACCGGAGGAGGTGTTGCCGCTGTACTTCACGACGATACCATCCACGCCCATATCCCGCAGGTGCTCAAGCTCCTTGGGGCTGAGGTCAGCGTCCCACTCCAGCAGCACGTAACGGCTGGTGGCCGACCGGACATTGGCGATGGCCAGGAGGTGGGCCAGGCTGAGGGGGCCTTCCGGCCCGGGCTTACTGACGATAACGACGTCCACGGGCAGGTCCTCCACGCACCGCAGAAGGGTTTCTTCCAGGTTGGCGGCCACGCGGAGGATGCGGGTGCATTCCCCTTCCTCCAGGGCGTCCACCCGGGTGTCCGCAATGCCAAAGACCAGGAAGTCGCACCCCATCTCCCGGTACGCGTCGGCCTGGGCCTTGTCCAGCCCCGGGACCTCCATGCCCCAGAGGGAACCTTCGGGCAATTCCAGCGGCGCCTTGGGGTCCGCCGGGCCCGGGAGGATGATGGCGTCGGCCCCTGCGGTCAGGAGCGACTCGGCCTCTGCCGGACTGCCTGCATTGACCTGTGCCAGGAGGGACATGGTAGGCACTGTTTCCCTGGCAGAGGGCGGGGCGAACCCCAGGGTCCGGCCTGGCCCCCGGGCAATGCGGTCCAGGCGGTCTAGTAGCTTGCTCATCTTGACGTTACCTTCCGGGAAAAGATAGGATGCGCTCCGATTGTAGTGGATGGGGTACGGGGGTTCAAGCGAAAGAGGGACTGGTCCCGCCATGAGCACTCCCTTCCTCCCTGGCGGTACAGGGGCAAGAGCCGAAGCCCTGGCGGTCCAAGGGATGGGCCGCTCCAGGAAACTACCTCAAGACTCCTCTTGGCGCCGCCCCCTGATGGTCATTGAACGTATATTATGCCAATGAGACACAACCTCTCCCCCTGTGGTCCCCCTCTCCTGGGAGGAGAGGGGGACGATATTCTGA
>JACQUH010000249.1 GCA_016210375.1 Chloroflexota bacterium | reverse complement strand
GTGATGCCCCAGCCTTATGGTTATTGATGAAATAACCTGCCAATTTGGTTCCGACCTAACCCCCTCTGGCTCCCTCCTTCGCCCTTCAGCCGAAGGACTCAAGGACAGGCTCTTCCCGCACGGGAAGGGGGAGAAGACTAGTTTGAATCGGTGTGATGCGGCAGAGCCGCATCACACCGATTGCTCAAATCACCGTCCCCCTCTCTGTTGCGGAGAGGGGGACCACAGGGGGAGAGGTCGGGTCTCACTGGCAACGTATCTATTCAATGACCTTCAGGCCGGGGTGAAGAACCCTTTTGAGATAGTTCCCAGGGCGAGCAGGCAGGGCCACGCGATGTCAAACCTTTCCCCGGTCAACCAAGGTCCGCTAGAGGCGCGGCGGGGTGGCGGTCTGTCCGAGGATATGGACGCCACCGCATGGTCCGCTGCCGCCTCCTACCTCCCACCCCTGCTGCTGGACGCCGTGAGGCGCGATCCCGACCGGCCACTTCCCTGGATTGAGCCTGTGGAAGGCACCCTTGCCTTTGCCGACATCTCCGGGTTCACCCGCATGTCAGAGCGGCTGGCCGAAATAGGCAGGGAGGGCGCCGAGTGGCTGACCAACATCCTCAATCCCTACTTCCATCGCATGTTGGACATCGCCCGGGAGCACGGGGGTTCCAACCTGAAGTTCGGGGGCGATGCCCTGCTGCTCCTGTTCAGGGACCAGGGGCACGAGCTCCGCGCGGTGGCCACCGCCCTGGCGATGCAGCAGGCCACGCGTCAGATCCCTACGGTGCACATCGGTAAAGACCGTATCCGCCTGAGCATGAGCGTCGGCGTGCACAGCGGGACCTTCTGGTCCGCCGCCGCCGGCCTCCCAGGACTGCGGATGCAGCACTTCATCCTGGGCAAGGAGGCCGGCCGCGTGGCGGAGGCCGAGGCCGCCGCGACCTCAGGCGAAGTCCTCATCACGGGACCTACCCTGAGCATGGCCGGTGGGTCCTATGTGGTGGAGCCTCGCGGGGATGCCTACCGGGTGCTTCGGCCCTCCAGGCGGGCGGGCACTTTTTCGGCCAGCCCGCAAGGGGCCGGTCTGCTCCCCTCCCAGGCGGCGGGGCTCCTGGCGTACCTCCCTCCCCCGGTCGTTCAGGCCCTGAAGGCGGGCGACGAGGCCAAAGCTGTGGAGGGCGAGCACCGCAAGGTCACCGTCATTTTCATCAGCGTTCACGGCGTCAACGAGGCCATCCAGGAGCAAGGGCCTGAGCGGTCGCTGGTTGAGTTGCAAGAGTATCTTTCCTCCGTGATACGGCTGGCGGAGCAGTATGGCGGATTCCTGGTGAGCAACGACATAGACAGCCATGGCATTAAGCTGATCGTGCTTTTTGGAGCGCCCATTGCCCACGAGCACGATTCTGAGAACGCCCTCCGCCTGGCCCTGGACCTCCAGCGCGAGGTCTCTCAACGGGGCGGGGGTCTGCGCCACCGCATCGGCATCAACAGCGGTTTTGTTTTCGCCGGCGATGTCGGCTCTCCCTATCGCCGTGAGTACACCGTGATGGGAGATTCCGTTAATCTGGCCGCTCGCCTGATGGGTTCGGCCTCGCCCGGGCAGATCGTGGTGAGCCAGTGGGTCGCCGATGAGGCCGGCCCGGACTTTATTGTCCGGAGCCTGACGCCCGTCTCAGTGAAAGGGAAAAGGCTGCCCGTGCCCATCGGCTCGCTGGAAGGGGAGGGCCAAAGGGCCGCTGGGGGCCTGGGGGTTGCTCCGTTCGGCCTCATGGTGGGACGGGAAAGGGAGATGGACGCTCTCAGGGGCCTGGGTGCTCGGGTTGAAGGCGGGGAAGGTCGCTCCATCGTAGTCTCCGGAGAAGCTGGCGTGGGGAAGACTCGTCTGGTGTTGGAGTTCCAGAGCCACCTCGCGTCCCGGGGCTGGGCGGTGCTCCGCGGCCAATCCTACTCCTACACCACGGCCACCCCCTTTGCCCCCTGGGTCCAGGTGCTGGGGTCCCTCTTTGGTCTTGCTTCTGGGGATGCCACAGAGGCCCGCACCGAAAAGGTCGTGGGCGCCATCAGTCGCCTCGCGCCAGACCTGCTGGAGATAGCTCCCCTCCTGAATGCTCTCCTGACGCTCTCCCTCTCCCAGACCGACGTCACCCAGTCTCTGGACGAAGAGAGACGTCGGCGCCGGCTGTTTGACCTGGTGACGGGGCTGCTGCAGGCCAGGGCCACGGAGGCGCCCCTGCTGGTCCTGCTGGAAGACCTGCAATGGGCAGACCAGAGCTCCGTTGAGCTGGTCAGTCATGTCGGTGGGCATCTGGGACCCTCCCGCATACTGTTCTGTGTGACCCATAGACCCCAGAAGGGGCTGGACCCGGGGCTGCCGCCATCCTCATCCACATCTCTCGCCGTGGGGGAGCTGTCCCGAGAGGCCTCAGTACAGCTTGTGCGGGCAGTGCTGGCCCAGCCCCAGATCCCCAACGAGGTAACCGAGGCAGTGCTGGCAAAGGCCCGGGGCAATCCCCTCTTCCTGGAAGAGGTGGCCCGTTCCCTCCGCCAGACGGGAGGCGCTAAAGGCGTGCTCACCTCTGCGCCCGGTGGACCGGTCCAGGGGATTGCGGCTATAGAAATCCCCGACCGGGTGCAGGCCCTGGTCATGTCCCGCATTGACGGACTGCCTGGGCTTTCCAAGGAGGTCCTCCGTACCGCCGCCGTCGTAGGTAATAGCTTCACGCTCCCCACCTTGCGGTCGGTCCTTGCTGGCCCCAGCGGTCGTTTTCTGGAGGGCCGGTTGCAGGAGCTCGCCCAGCAAGACCTGCTTCATGCCGAAGAAGGGGCCGCCGAGACCACCTACGCTTTCCGGCACACGCTCCTCCAGGAAGTGGCCTACGACAGCCTCAACTTCGCCCGGCGTCGCGAGCTCCATGGGCAGGTCGCCACCTATCTGGAGCAGGCTCACCAGGAGCAGCTTGAGCCGCTGTACGAGACCCTGGCGCACCACTACTGGAGGGGTGGGAACAGCGCCAAGACGCTGACCTACTCTGCATGGGCAGGGGACAAGGCCCGCCAGGTGTTCGCCCACGAGCAGGCGGTGGACTACTACCGGCGCGGCCTAGACGCCGCCGATAAACTGGGGGGAATAGCCCTGCACCAGCGCAGCTACCTGGTGGAGCGCATCGGGGACTGCTACGAGGTCTCAGGACAGCACGAGAAGGCGGCGAGCACCTTCTCCTGGGCCCTGCGAGAGTGGCGCAAGGCGGCCCGCCAGCCGGGAGCGCCGCCAGGGAGCTCCCTGGAGCTGAGCGGGGGGACGCCGCCCAAGGCGCAGCAAGCGGTGCTGTGCCGCAAGATAGGCGTGGCCTACGAGCACAACTCCAGCTACGACCTATCCCTCAAGTGGCTGGAGTTGGCCCTGAGGCTCTTGCCGCCACGGCAGCCAAAGTACGCTGCGGAGATAAACGTCGCGAAGAGCGCGTCACTGTACCGGAAGGGCCGGTACGTGCAGGCGATTCAATGGGGACAGGCAGGACTATTGCTCTCCCGCCGGAGCCGCGACCTGCGGCAGATCGCCTACGCCCACAATATCCTGGCCAACGCCTTCGCGGATACAGGAAAGGTCAAGGAGGCTATTGCGCACCGCGAGCGGGCGGTCCGCCTGTACGATGAGCTGGGAGACCTTCAGGGCCAGATGGTGGCCAACAACAACCTGGGCTCTGGCTACCAGCTCCAGGGGATGCTGGACAGGGCTCTCCACCACTACCAGGCCAGCCTCCAGGCCAGCGAGCGGCTGAGCAACCACGTTGCCGCCGCCATCGTTCGCAACAACATCGGCGAGGTGCTCTTGACCCAGGGTCACCTGGAGGAGGCGGTGGAGCACCTGCAGAGGGTGGTGGAGCGCTACGAGCAGACTGGAGAGCCGCTGGCCGTGGCTGGCCTCGCCCTGGTCAACCTCTCCCGCGCCCGCCAGCGCCAGCAGCGGTACGGGGAGTCCCAGGATTGCGTGGAGAAGGGTATCGCCCTTTTCCGAAAGGCTGGGGCCCGTGGCCTGCTGGCGGAAGCCTACCTTCAGCAGGCGGAGGCGGAGCTGGCGAGAGGCCGGGCGGAGGCGGCGCTGCGCACCTGCCAGCGAGCCCTCAAGGATATTCGTGAGATGGGTTCAAGACTCCTGGAGACCCAGGGCTTGCGGATCCTTGGGCGTATCGCGCACGGACAGGGACGACTGGAGGAGGCGGAGGAGGACCTGCGGGAGAGCGTGGCCCTGGCCCAGCGCCTTGGCGCAGACTATGAGAAGGCCCAGGCCCTGCTCTGTCTCGCGGTGCTATATGGTGAACAAGGGCAAAGAGAGGGATTCGCCCGTATGCGGGGCCTTGCCTTGCGGCAGGCCACAGCGATTTTTCGCAGGCTAGGGGCTAAAGGCGACCTCTCCCTGGCGATGCGAGTGCAAGCTGCGTCGGAGCCGTAGGGCCGAGGGGAAATGTTGGTGAGAGCCTGGGCACAGCTCTGCCGTGCCCAGGCTCTCACGTTTTCTCGTTCCCCCTTCCCCCAGGGTGCCACTGGGCCTGCTTGCCAGCGCTTTCCAGCCCAGAGGCCTTGCCTTCCACATCCTTTGGCTCCTCGGGAGCCAGGGGGACTCGTCCTTTCTCGGCAGGGGTGTGCGACGGGGTAGGGTGGTTCCGTCATCTCCCCTGGATTGACAGGGAGAGGAGGGCGTGATACTTTAATGCAGGTTAAAAGTTGACATTGTTGGTCAACTTTTAGACTATAGTAGGCGACAGGAGGCTGGAATGGGCGCTCTGCTTCCCACCACGAGGCGCGTCTGGCTTGCCCCAAGGGTTGTCGCGGCGGCTTTGGCCCTCTTGCTGGGCATCTTTGCCGCCGCCTGCGGGGGGGGGTCTCCCACGGGTGGGGCCAGTCCGGTACCGGACCCGGAGGCGAAACTGGGTGCGTCGGTGGTAGGCGAAGCGGGGGAAGAGGTGCGCATCGTTTTGGCAGAATGGTCCCTGGCGGCGGACAGGAGCTCGGCGCCTGCCGGCAACGTGACCTTCAAAGCGAAGAACCCGGGGAAGGAGCCCCACGAGCTGGTGGTGATGAGGACAGACCTCCCGCCAGGGGGCCTCGTCGTAGACCCGGCCAGCCGACAGGTGGATGAAGCAAGAAGCGGCCAGGTCATCGGCGAAATTGAGCCGGTGGACCTGCCTGCGGGCGGCGAGAGCGCAGCGTCCTTCTATCTGGTGCCCGGCAACTACGTGCTGCTGTGCAACGTTCCGGAGCACTACCAGAAGGGCATGTGGGCCCCGTTTTCCGTGAGCGGCGCAGTAGGCGGAAACCTGGTGGTGTACTCGGGACGCAGCCAGGCCCTGGTGGACCCCATCATTCAGCAGTTCGCCCAGGCCACGGGCATCAAGGTGGAGGTGAAGTACGGGGGCACCCCCCAGATAGCGGCGACGCTCCTGGAAGAGGGGAAACGCAGCCCGGCGGACATCTTCTACGCCCAGGACCCGGGAGGCATCGGCGCGGTAGAAGGCATGCTGTCGCCCTTGCCCCAGTCCCTTCTGGAGCGAGTTCCCGCCTGGGCCAGGGCAGCCGATGGTCGCTGGGTGGGCGTCTCTGCCCGGGCCAGGGTGGTGGCCTACAACACGAAGAGGCTGAAGCCTGAGGACCTGCCCGATGACATCTATGACCTCGTGGACCCCAGGTGGAAGGGCCGCATCGGCTGGGCGCCCACCAATGGCTCTTTGCAGGCGATGGTGACGGCGATGCGCGCTCTGTGGGGGGAGGCCAAGACCCGCCAGTGGTTGGAAGGCCTTAAAGCCAATGACGCCAAGGCTTACTCCGGCAACACGCAGATCGTGACCGCCGTGGGCAGCGGCGAGATTGACGTGGGGCTTGTGAACCACTACTACCTCTACCAGTTCCTGGCCCAGCAGGGGGAGTCCTTCCCGGTACGAAACTATCATCCCAGGGCGGGCGGTCCGGGGGCAATGGTGATGGTGTCTGGGGCAGGCATCCTGGAGACGGCCAAGAACCGGGGGAACGCGGAGCGTTTCCTCCAGTTCCTGTTGTCCGTGGTGGGCCAGCAATACTTCGCCAGCCAGACCTACGAGTACCCCCTGGTGGAGGGGGTTCGCCTCCAGTTCGGCCTGGCGCCCCTCTCGGAGATCAGAGACCCCGGCGTGCCCATGAAGAACCTGGCGGACATGGCGGGGACAGTGAAGCTCCTCCAGGACGTGGGAGTGCTGTAGGGGACGGTTACACTCCTGGTTGGCAGGCTGGCTTTTCCCCCTCATCCCGGCCTTCTCCCACCAGGGGAGAAGGGAAAATCCCTCTCCCTTGATGGGAGAGGGAAGGGTGAGGGTGATGCCAACCCTGCATGGAACAGTCACGGGCTGTAGGGTTACGGGGCAAGGGGTGTGCTTCTCTTCCACAATCAAGACAGAGGGGATGGAAACGTGACGACAGCTTCCCCCTCCCGGGGCATCCCCGAAACCCCTGGCAGGCGGTGGCCCTGGGTACAGGGGCTGCCGCCTGCCGTGGTATGGGTCCCCGCCACAGCGGTGGCCATCGTCGTGGCTCTCCCTATCCTGTACCTTGCGGTGCGCACCGCCGAGGCGGGGGGAGACCTGTGGGACCTGCTGCTCCGTTGGCGGACGGCGCGGGTGCTGCTGCAATCGGTGGCCCTGGCGGCCACGGTGACGGCGGGGGCGACGCTCCTGGCGGTGCCCTTGGCCTGGCTGACAGTGCGGACGGACCTGCCCCTGAGGCGGTTGTGGTCCGTGCTGTGCGTGCTGCCCCTGGTTGTCCCCAGCTACGTGGCGGCATTCCTTGTGGTAGTCGCCCTGGGGCCCCACGGGATGCTCCAGAAGCTGCTGGAGAGGCTGTGGGGGGTGGAGCGCCTGCCGGAAGTCTACGGGTTCCCAGGGGCCGCGCTGACTCTGACGTTCCTGTGCTATCCTTACGTGCTGCTCTCGGTGCGGGGGATGCTCAGCAGGATGGACCCCGCCCTGGACGAGGCGTCCCGCAACCTGGGCGCAGGCCAGTGGTCAACGTTTCGCAGGGTGACCCTGCCCCTCTTGAGGCCCGCCATCGCCGGCGGGGCGCTGCTGGTGGCGCTGTACACCCTCAGCGACTTCGGAGCGGTGTCCATCCTGCGGTACGAGACCTTTACCTGGGCTATCTACGTGCAGTACGAGGGGGCGTTGAACCGGGGCCTGGCCTCGGCCTTTTCTCTGGTGCTCATCGTCCTGGCCCTGGCCATTCTCGTGGCCGAGGGACGGGTCCGGGGGCGGGCCCAGTACCACAGGAGCGCCTCGGGGTCGGCGCGCCCGAGCCAGAGGGTGTCCCTGGGACGGTGGAGGTGGCCTGCCCTGGCTTTTGTCGCCTCGGTAATAGGCCTCGGGCTGGCGTTGCCCCTGGGAGTGCTGGGGTACTGGGTGGTCCAGGGCTTGCTGGCCGGCCAGAGGCTGGGCCTGCTCTGGGGGACAACCTTGAACTCGGTGTATGTGTCCCTGGCGGCGGCGGCGGTGGCGGTGGCGGCGGCAATGCCCATTGCGGGGCTCGTGGTGCGGCACCGGGGGCCCATGAGCAGCGCCGTGGAGATGGCAACGTACACGGGCTTCGCCCTGCCTGGTGTGGTGGTTGCCCTGGCGATGGTATATTTCGGCATCAACTTTCTGACGCCCCTGTACCAGACCCTCTTCATCCTCGTGTTTGCCTACGTGATGCTCTTCTTGCCTTCGGGGGTGAACGCCCTGCGCGCCTCCCTGCTCCAGGTCAATCCACGCCTGGAAGAGGCCGCCCGGGGGTTGGGACGCTCACCCCTGCGGGTGATGCTGACCGTGACGGTGCCGCTGCTGCGTCCGGGCATCCTGGCGGGGGCGGCCATGGTATTCTTGTTGACCATGAAGGAGTTGCCTGCGACGCTCATCCTCAGCCCTATCGGTTTTTCTACCCTGGCCACCTCCATCTGGGCGACGGCCTCGGAGGCGCTGTTCGCGCGGGCGGCGCTGCTCTCCCTGGTGCTGATTGCGGTGACGGCGGTCCCCCTGGTGTGGGTGCTGCGGAGGAGCGAGGGGTAATGGACCAGCGCCTTCAGCCGCCGGCGATCCGCTGCTTCGGCTTGACCAAGCGGTTCGGCGAGGTGACGGCGGTGGACCGGGTGGACCTGGCAGTGGAGCACGGCAGGAGAATGGTGCTTTTGGGCCCCAGCGGCTGCGGCAAGACAACGCTGCTGCGGCTCATCGCCGGCTTTGAAACGCCCTCTGCCGGCACGCTGGCGGTGGGCGGGCAGGTCGTCGCCTGGCCCCAGTACTCCCTGCCGCCGGAGAAGCGGCGCGTGGGAATGGTGTTCCAGGACTATGCCCTCTTCCCTCATCTGGTTGTGAGGGCCAACGTGACGTATGGGGTAGCCAAAGCTTCGGACCGGGAGGACCGGGTGCGAGAGGTGCTGGGCCTAGTGCGCCTGGAGGGGATGGCCCGCCGGATGCCCCACGAGCTTTCCGGCGGCGAGCAGCAGCGGGTAGCTCTCGCCAGGGCGCTGGCGCCGAGGCCCGCGGTGGTGCTGCTGGACGAGCCCTTCTCTAACCTGGACACCAGGCTGCGCTCCAGGGTCCGGGGCGAGGTGAAGGATATCTTGACGGCAGCCGGGGCGACATGCATCTTCGTCACCCACGATCAGGAGGAGGCGCTGTTCCTGGGGGACGTCATCGCCGTCATGTCCCAGGGGCGCGTGGAGCAGGTGGACACGCCGGAGGCCATCTTCCACCGGCCAGCCACGCCCTTTGTGGCGCGCTTCATGGGGATGGCGGACTTCCTGCCGGCCAGTGTGCGGGGCGATGCCCTGGAGACTGAGCTGGGCCTTGTGCCACGGCCCGTGGCGGCGGCGATGGGGGCCGAGGTCCAGGTGATGGTGCGCCCCGACGATCTGGTCCTTCACCCTGATGAGTCGTCGGACGCCCGGGTGGTGGAGCGCGTTTTCCAGGGCGGCCACTACACCTACCGGGTGCGGCTGCCCTCGGGCGCCGAGGTGCACAGCCTCATGGAGCACTACCACATTCTTGAGGTGGGCGCTGGCGTCAGGGTGCGGCTGGACCCGGGCCATCCCCTGAACTGCTTTGTGGATGGCAGGCGGCACGCCACCACGCCAGTGTGAAAAGGCCAGAAAGAAGGAGCGCCGATTCATATCGGCGCTCCTTCTTTCTTTCTCGTCAGGGAGATGGCTAGTGTGGTGCTTCTAACACGACGTTACCGAGCCTGACCTAACCCCCTGGCCTCCTTCCCGCACGGGAAGGGGGAAGGCTCTCCCTCTCCGTGCGGAGAGGGAGACACAGAGGGAGAGGTCTAAGGCAGCATGTGTTGCGCCGATAGCTTTCTATAACTAACGATACATGTGAATCGCTACATTAGCGCAGACGGAAGCGGGAGAGCCGTTCCCACCAGTGGCGGCGGAGGTCCCGCGGACGGGGTTCAAAGATAGAGCCAGGACCGGGCAGGCCGTTGGCCTTGCCCTCCTGTTGAGTGGCTGCCCCCAGAGTCAAAGCCGAGGCGCCAGCGGCGGCAAGCCCCAGGGCAACTCTCTTCAGGAAGGCCCTACGGTTTTGCATGGGAGAGGTGGTTTCAGCCTGCATGAGGACTCTGTACCTCGGTGGTCTGTTCTTGGCTTCGCCCATTGTACGCCCGGCGCCGAGGAATGCAACAGGGAGAAACGGGAGGATTGTGAGATTTGCCTCAAAAGGGGGTTCACAAGAACCAGACAAGATGCTAAAGTATCCCACAGTCTTTTTGAGGGACTTGGCAGGGAGAGGGCTAGATCGGGTGCTCCAGTAGAGGGGTTCATGGATCCGTCCTACCTCACCACCGATATGTGGCACGACCTCTCAACGGTGTTGAGATTTCTCTGGCTATACGTTTTTCTCATCCTGGGGTTTGTAACGACCTTCCTCACCGCCCATGCCATTATCCCCTCCCTGGCCGCCTCTGGCCACCTCTCAGAGAAGATCGCCAGGCTCCGCGCCTTTGTCTACCTGATGGCCTTTGGCATCCTGGCGATGGCCGTCGCGTCCTTCCTTCTCATGTTCATCAACCTTGATGTCGTTGTGCGCGTCTGGGATCGCTGGTGGGTCTAGAAGTCGCCACCCGGTAGGGACACCCTAGAACTATGCCGAAAGCACGCTCCCACTTCTTGATCCTTGGCTCCCTGGTGGGATTGGGTGGATTGGTAGTGCTGGGGGCGGTTGTCTTCTTTCTGGGCAACGCCTGGTTTGGACTTCCCGTGAATGCCCAGGCGCCGGTCCAGCCTATCGCCTTCCCTCACACAGTCCACGCGGGAACGGAGGCGAGCGGCGGCGTGGGCATAGACTGCACCTTCTGCCACCGCAACGTGGACAAGGGGCCGACGGCCACGGTACCCTCCGTCCAGCAGTGCATGTTCTGCCATTCCAAGATCACAGGTGCGGGCTCGGCCAGCCCCACCGCTGAGACGGAGATCACCAAGCTGAGAGACGCTTCGGCGGCGGGCGAGCCTGTCAACTGGATACGGGTCCACCGGCTGCCGGATCACGTGCAGTTCGTCCACGACGTGCACATAACCTATCTGATGGCCAACCCCGGCAAGATTGTCAATGTCACCCCGGTCATCAACCCCGATGGCACGGCGGACGCTGGCCAGACGTGCTCCACCTGCCACGGCGACGTGGCCAAGATGGCGGCGGTCCAGCAAGTACGCGCTCTGAAGATGGGCGACTGCGTGGATTGCCACCGCCAGAACAACGCCTATACCGACTGTGCGGCGTGTCACTACTAGTCTCGGAGTGAGCCAGCGTGCTAGATCCAAAGATCGTTACAAGAGTCATTCTGAGCGCAGCGAAGAATCTGGGGAGGGGTCTCCCACAACCCGAGATGCTTCCCTTTGTTCAGCATGACAGGTCCATGCCAATCCAAAAACGCAACGAATCTCTGATGCAGGGCACGAGCGGTTTGGAGCAATGAAAACAAGTCGGCGCAAGTTTCTCCAGTGGTCTGGCATCGGCGCGCTGGGAGCAGTGGTCTTTAGCGGCTGCGGCATCCCGGAGAAAGAGCTGCTGGTGCAAAGCCCCGCGCTGATTCCCGAGGACCTGGTCTCCGGCCTGGAGGCCTGGTACGCCACCTCCTGCGGCCAGTGTGCTGTGGGGGAGGGAATCATCGTGCGGGTGATTGAAGGGCGGGCCATCAAGATAGAGGGCAACCCGGACCATCCCATCAGCCGCGGGAAGAGCTCGGCGCAGTGCCAGGCTGGTCTTCAGGCGTTGTACAACCCGCAGCGGCTAGCGGCCCCCATGAAACTGAGGGGGGCTCGCGGCTCTGGCGACTACGAGGAGATCTCCTGGGAGGCGGCCCTGAGCGAGGTGGCCGAGCTCCTGAAAGGCCAGGCTCCTGCTTCGGTGGTCCTGCTCACGGAGCCGTTACGGGGCAGCCTGGGGATGGTGGCCCGCACCTTTATGGAGGCCTACGGAGGCCAGCACCTGGGGTACGAGGCCCTGGAGCAGACGACGCTGAGGGTCGCGCTCAAGCAGGTGTTCGGCGCAGACCAGCTCCCTGACTTTGACATTGACCATGCAGACTTCGTCCTGAGCTTCGGCTCGGATTTTCTGTCTTCCTGGCTGTCCCCCGTGCGCTTCAACCGTGGCTACGGCGAGTTCCGACAGGGCGGCAACACTCGCGGCGCCCTGGTACAGGTAGAGTCCCGCTTCTCTATGACAGCGGCCAACGCCGACCGCTGGGTGTACGTGCGGCCTGGACGCGAGGGCGAGGTGGCCCTGAGCGTTGCCTACGTGCTGCTGGCGGAGCATTCAGAGAGGCTGGACCCAGCGGCGGCCAACATCCTGACGCGGGGACGGGGCGCTGCCGCCCTGGAGGCCTTCCGGCCCGAGGCGGTGGCGGCCTCCACTGGGGTATCGGAGGAGCAGATCAAGGAGCTGGCAAAGGCCCTGGCAGAGCACCAGCGGCCCCTGGTCATCGGTGGGGGCAGCGCGGGCGCCGGGACCAACGGTCTGTCCAACCTTGAGGCCATCTACGCCCTGGACAGCCTGCTGGGGGTTCTGGGCAAGAGCGGCGGCGTCCTGTTCAGCCCTGGCGCGCCAGTGGATGGCCTACCCGCTGCCCCAAAGGTGGGGTCCTTCGCCGACTGGCAGGCCCTGGCGGACAGGATGCGAGGCGGCGGCGTGAAGGTTGCCCTGGTCCACGGGGCCAATCCCGTCTACGGCTTGCCCGCCGACCTTGGCTTCGGCGACGCCCTGGGCCGCGCCGAGGTGGTGGTGAGCTTTTCCAGCTTCATGGACGAGACCACGGCCCTGGCCGACTACATCTTGCCGGACCACGTGTACCTGGAGGCCTGGGGAGACGACATCCCGGAGCCTGGCCCAGGCTACCAGGTGGTGACCTTTCAGCAGCCCGTGGTGAAACCCCTGGTGAACACCGCGGCCTTCGCCGATAGCCTCTTGGGCCTGGCCCGCCGCATTGGCGGCAAGGTGGACCAGGCCTTCCCGAAGACCTGGGCTACCATGAAGGATGTGCTACGGGACACGGCGCGGAAGCTCCAGGCGCAGGGGCGCGGCTCGGTGCAGGCGGCTAGCTTTGACGCCTTCTGGAACACGGTGCTCCAGCGCGGCGGCTGGTGGGACGTCAATCGCAAGGGCGCGACGCCCGGCCTTTCCCCCATCCGCTTGCCGGCCAGCCCGGTGGAGCCGCAGTTTGCCGGGCCAGGGGCAGGCGGCTTCTACCTCGTGCCCTTTGCCTCCCACTCCCTGGGCGATGGCAAGGGCGCAAACCTCCCGTGGCTCCAGGCCACCCCCGACCCCGTGACCACCGCTACCTGGCAGACCTGGGTGGAGATCAACTCCAGGCCGGCGGAGGCGATGGGCATCAAGGTGGGCGACGAGCTGGAAATCAGCTCGCCCAGGGGCGTCCTCCGTGCCCTGGCGTATCCGCACCCCGGGGTCTCGCCCGAGGTGGTCTGCATCCCGACGGGCCAGGGGCACACCCACTACGGTGACTATGAGGTTGGCCCAGACCTATACCGTATCCGCGTCGCCAGGGACCGCGGGGCCAACGTTCTCTCGGTGGTTGCCCCGTCCCAGGTTGATGGCACGGGGGCTCTGGCGTGGGCCTCCACCCGCGTCAGCGTCAGGAAGACAGGCGCGTTCTACCGCTTGCCGAGGCTAGAGGGCCCGGTGTTCGCCGACTTCCGTGCGGTGGAAGAGCACGTTCCTTTGAGCACCGCATAAACCCCAGGCCAGGGAAGCAGTCAGTCTAAGGAGACTCCCGATGGTGTCAACCCCCAGGGAACGCAAGTGGCAGATGGTGGTGGACATGGACCGGTGCACCGGTTGCCAGGCGTGTGTCGTCGCTTGCCAGGTGGAGAACAACATCCCCATCAACTCGGAGTCTCACTACCAGCAGGGCCGCGCCATGCAGTGGATCCGCATAGAGCGATACTGGGAGGGGGAGTTCCCCAACGTGAAGGCGCGCTTCATCCCCTTCCTCTGCCAGCAGTGCAACAACGCGCCTTGCGAGCCGGTGTGTCCCGTGTTCGCAACCTACCATAACAACGAGGGGCTGAACGTCCAGGTCTACAACCGCTGTGTGGGCACACGCTTCTGCGCCAACAACTGCCCGTACCATGCCAGGAGCTTCAACTTCTGGGAGCCCGTATGGCCGGAGGCCATGCGGAACCAGTTGAACCCGGATGTCACGGTGCGGAGCCGCGGCATCATGGAGAAGTGCACCTTCTGCATCCAGCGGATACGGCGGGCGGAGTTGGACGCCAAGCGCGAAGGGCGGGAGGTGCGGGACGGCGACTTTCAGCCTGCCTGCGCCCAGGCCTGTCCCACTAGCGCCCTGGTGTTTGGCGACAGCAAGGACCCTGCCAGCCGGGTCAACGAGGCGGCGAAGAGCAGCCGGCGCTTCCGCTTGCGGGAGGAGCTGGGCACGGAGCCGAACGTTATTTACCTGAGCAAGGTGGACCCAGAGGCCAGGGGAGCGGCGGGCCATGCATAGCAACGGCCATCATCCCATTGCCCCCGAGGTGACGGTGAGCGAGTTCACCGAGGACATCCTGCAGCGCCACGCCTCCACCGGAGCGCGGTACCGCAGGGCTATGGTGGTCTTCGGTGCGCTGTTTGCCCTGGGCGTCGTTGGCTTTGTGGTGCGGGCGGTGGGCGACGGCTTTGACAGCAGGCTGCCCTGGGGCTACTTTGCAGCGACCACTGCTTTCTTGTTGACCACTGCTGGCACCGCGCCGGTGCTGGTCATTGGCATGAGGGCCGTGAAGGCCCACTGGCGGCGTCCCCTGGCGAGGATCGCGGAGCTGTATGGTGCTGTTGGCGTCCTGGTCTTCGTCATGTTCTTGCCTCTGCTGTTCCTCATTCCATCTGCTGAAAACCGGCCAACCCTCTATTTCCAGGGCGAGAGGTTCCACACCCTGGGCAGGATACCTGGCGCGCCCCAGGTCTACGACCTGCTTCTGCTGGCGGCCATGGTTATCGCTGCCGTGGGCATGCTGTTGGTCTCCCGGCGAGCGGACAAGGCCGTGTTGGCAGGCCGGGCGGGCGCTCCCGCCACGGGCTGGCGGGGCACGCGGAAGCAGTGGAAGGTGCAGGCCGTGGGCCTGGGACTCCTGGGCGCCTCCTTCTTCCTGGCCGCGGTGGGCGCTGTTTCCCTCTTCAGCATTGACTTTGCCATGGCCCTGGTGCCGGGCTGGAGGGACGCCATCTTCCCCGCCTTCCAGATGATCACGGGCCTGCAGGGCGGCCTGGCCACGGTCGTCCTGACCGCCTTTTTCCTGCGGAAGTACGGCCACTTTGAGCGCTACATCCACATGGAGAACTTCTGGGCTCCCAGCAAGATCATGCTGGCCCTCACCCTCCTGTGGTTCTACTTTGGCTGGTCCGGCTTCATCATCTTCTGGTATGGCCGCCAGCCGATAGAGCAGAACCTGATGCAGCACCTCTTCTTTGGGCCCTATGAGTGGTTCTTCTACTCCGCCTTCCTGCTATGCTTTGTGGTGCCTTTCCTCACGTTGCTCTGGAACGGTGTCCGCAAGAGCACCGGAGGGCCTGCCTTGGCGGCGGCTTTCATCCTGGTGGGGAACCTCATGGACAAGATACGCATCTACGTGGGTTCCTTTGCCATCCCCAACGACTTGATTGCAGAGCACGCACTGGAAGTGGTGCCTCCTATTCACTGGCCGGATGTCTTTGACATCATGATGATGGTGGGAGGCGTCTCTGGCGCGCTGTTCCTGGTGCTGTGGATGGCCAGGAGGGTGCCCATCCTCTCCCTGTGGGAGATGGCGGAGGGTATTCGCCTGCGAGTGGTGCGGCCATTCCTGCGGAGACAGGTGACGGTGCTGGGCAAGCCCGACTGAGTAGCTATCTCAAGATGGCTTTGCGTGCCTCAGCCTGAAGGCCGAGGCGTGTGACGCCGTTCCCTAATGGAAACTGAACAATCATGATGCCAATGAGACCCCACATCTCCCCCTGTAGTCCCCCTCTCCTGGGAGGAGAGGGGGACGATATTCTGAAGAATTGGTGTGATGCGGCGGAGCCGCATCACACCAATTCAAACCAATCTTCTCCCCCTTCCCGTGCGGGAAGGGGGAGCGGAGGGGGTTAGGTCGGAACCCAATTGGCCGGTTATTCTGCGGATGACCATTAGTGGGCGGTCCCAAGGGGAGTTCTGAGATAGTTTCTAACGGAAAAGCACGGCTCTGAAGGAGCTAGGTGGGATATGCAACAACGGGTGGTGCTGGCCCCCAGGGAAATAAACGCTGACCTGCTGAAGAATGCCCTCAAGGCGCCTGTGTGGTACTGGGGCATCATGGCCCTGCTGGGAGGCATTGTGCTGGTGGGGAGCGTAACGGCGGGATGGCTCTTCAACAAGGGTTTTGGCGTCACCGGAGTGAACCGCCCCGTCATGTGGGCGTTCCTCATCGTGGACTTCGTGTTCTGGATCGGTATCAGCCACGCGGGCGTCATGCTCTCCGCCATCCTGCGCCTCAGCAAGGCGGAGTGGCGGCGGCCGGCGACCAGGGCTGCCGAAGTGCTCACCGTGTTCTCCTTGATGATCGCAGCGCTGCACCCTGTTATCCACGCAGGCCGCCCCTGGAGAATCCTCTACTGGGTTTTCCCTTACGACTTCTCCCGCGGGCTCTGGGTGAACATCCGCTCCCCGCTGGTGTGGGACCCCAGCGCCATCTTCACGTACCTCACGGGGAGCGCCCTCTTCGTTATTGTGGCGCTGATCCCCGACATGGCTGTTATCCGGGACCACACCACCGGCCTGCGGCACAAGGTATACCGGGTGCTGGCCATGGGCTGGCGGGGCACGCCGCGCCAGTGGAAGCTGCAGATCGTGGCGGGTTTCCTCCTCTCGGCCCTGCTCCTGCCCGTGTTCGTCTCCGTTCACAGCATCGTGTCCTGGGACTTCGCCGTAATGATCGGCGTGGAGGGCTTCCACGTCACCATTTTCGCCCCCTACTTCGTCATTGGCGCGGTCCACTCTGGCGTCTCTGCCGTGGTGACCATGATGATCCTGATGAAGTGGATGTTCGGCTGGGGCAACTACATCCGCGAGGAGCACATAGAGTCCCTGGCGAAGCTCCTGATCGTTATCGGCACCGTCTGGTTCTACTTCTTCTTTATTGAGTTCTCCTTTGCTCTCTACGGCCAGGAGCCCCAGGAGGTCGGTCTGCGCGAGCTCCAGGCTTTCACGTGGCCCTTCTGGCCCCTGGCCCTCATGTTCATCCTCTTCTCGTACATCATCCCCATCCCCATGTGGCTATTCCGCAGGGTGAGGCGGAACCTCCCCATCATGTTTGTGACCTCTTTGATGGTGAACGTGGGGATGTGGACGGAGAGGTTCCTGATCATTGTGCCTGGCCTGGCCAGGAAGCAGCCGTGGACCTTTGACTGGGCCAGCTACCACCCCAGCATCGTGGAGATCGTCCTGGTGATCACCGCGTATGCCCTGGTCTTCCTGCTGTTGATGATTTTCGCCAAGCTGTTCCCACTGATCCCGTTGTTTGACATCAAGGAGGGCCAGACCCTCAGCGACGAGATCGTGATAGGCAGGCGAAGGGTGCCTGCCCTCCGGGTTGAGGAGTAGCACTGAAGGCAGAGGAGTGTCCCCATGGCCCATATGCTTGGACTGTTCAAAGAGGAAGAGGCCGCTGCTGCCGCCAACGCAACGGAGGCGCTGGAGCAGGCTGGCTATACCAACGAGAACTTTGAGATCCTGACGGGCTCGCCGTATCCGGAAGGGTCCTTTGGGGAGCGGGAGGCGAAGCACAAGCTGTACGTCTTCCCCTTCCTGGGCGCTCTGCTGGGGTTCTCCGCCGCCATGCTGATCACTGGCGCCACCCAGGCGGCGTACCCTCTGGTGGTGGGCGGCAAACCCATCCTCTCCCTGCCTGCCATGACCATCATCGCCTACGAGGGCACCATGCTGGGGGCCATCCTCTTCACGGTGCTGGGTATCTTCTTTGAGTCCCGCCTGCCCAACCTCAACGCCGGCATCTACGATCCGCGCATTACGGCTGGGTACATCGGCATCACAGTACAGGTGGCTGAGGAGAGGGTGAACGCGGTGGAGCAGCTCTTCCAGCGGGCTGGGGCAGCGGACGTCATTGTCAAGCGGTAAGCGAGCAGTGTTCTGTTTGCTCTAGAGTGGTATTCAATCCCTCCGACTAAAGTCGGGGGTTGAGCAAACTCGGAACCTGGCACTTTAGTGCCAGGGGACCGTGCCACCACTGAAAAGCAAACGGAACCACGAGCAGGCATGAAAGGAACAGCTCAGCCCATGGTCCCGCCTTCTCTGAGGGCTATCTTCCGGAACAAAAGGGCCTGGCCTCTTGCCCTGGCGATGGCCCTGGCTTTCGCTCTGGCAGGATGCTCCCGTGGCTCCTATCCCCTGGACTTCTTTTCGGAGATGCACTACAACCAGTCGTACAAGGCCCAGGAGCCCCAGGCAGCGGGGGAGCTGCCCAGAGGCTCATCGGCCCCCTCGGACTCCGTCCCCGTCACCGGACGGGGCCTCCCCTATGATCTGGCGCAGGCCCGGGCGCTGGCGAACCCCGCTCCCTCGGATGCTGCGACCATTGCCCAGGGCGCGTACCTCTTCAAGGTGAACTGCGCCATGTGCCACGGCGCGGACGCCAAGGGCGGCAGCTCCGGTCCTCTAGGGCCCCGGTTGACCGCCGCCGGCTATCTCAACCCGCCGGCGGACCTGACCGGGACCGGGCCTGCGGCCAAGAAGGTTGACGGCGAGGTGTTCTTTGTTATCAGCAAGGGGTACGCTGGGGCCTACGGCCTGCCGGCGGGCAGCTTTGTGATGCCACCCTTTGAGAAACTCATGAGCGAAGAGAGCCGCTGGGAAGTAGTGCGCTACCTGCGGTCCTTGCCATAACGCTGGCGCAGCGCCATGGTCACAGCCACAACACATCACCCTCTTGAGAGAGGGTGATTTCCTGTGAGATGACCGAAGAGTGGTTCCGACCTCTCCCCCTGTAGTCGCCCTCTCCGCAACGGAGAGACGGGGATACTCACGTTTGGGTTCGCCCCCTTCCCGTGCGGGAAGGGGGAGCCAGAGGGGGTTAGGTCATTCGGTCAGTGAACATCAGTCGGGGGACACGAATGACACACCCGATCAAACGGAGCCCCTGGCGTAGGGTGGGCGAACATGAGGCTGCGGCTCTGGTATACTGGAAGGGATATGCCCTTGCTCAACGGGAAAGGCGCGACCCTCGGTGCGGCCAGGGGGCTGGCGGTGCTGGCCGTAGCCCTGGCGGCGGCCTTTCTCCTCAGTGCTTGTGCTCCTCAGGAGCCGCTAACCCTGGAGCAGCAGGCCCAGGCCATTGACGCCAGCCTCATGTGCCCGGTGTGCCCTGGCGAGACCATAGACCAGTCCCAGGCGACCCTGGCCAAGCAGATGCGCGCCATCGTGCGGGAGAAGCTTGCGGCGGGAGAGACCCGGGAGGAGATCCTGGCCTTCTTCGTGCAGCGCTACGGGAATGAAGTGCTGGCAGCGCCGCCAAAGCAAGGGTTCAACCTTCTTGCGTGGGGCGTCCCGGCCGCTGGCGTGCTCCTGGGCCTCGCCGCCCTGATGGTGGTGGTACGGGTGATGGCGCGGCGCCAGAGGCCACGCGAGCAGGCTGCCGCATCTGCTTCTGGCCCTGTCCCGCCGGAAGAGCTGGCTCCCTACCTGGCAACAGTGGACCAGGAGATAGAGCAGATGCTCCTTGAAGGGCAAAGGTCCCAGGGGACAGAAAAGGACAGGAGCTGACATGGCGGCAGTAGGCGTCATCTCTCTCTACCTGGCTCTGGTGCTGGCTGTCTATGCACTGCTGGCGTCACTGCTAGGCAGGGCCCGCAGCTCTACGCAGGTCCTGCAAAGCGCCAGGAACGCGGCCTACCTTATCCCTGGGATCCTGGGGCTGGCCACCGTTGTCCTGGTGGCGGCTTTCTTGACCCACGACTTCCAGTTCAAGTACGTGGCGTCCCACAGCAGTCTGGACATGAACCCCATTTACACCTGGGTGGCCTTTTACGCTGGGAACGAAGGCTCGCTTCTTTACGTTGCCCTGTCCCTCGCCATCTTTGCGGCCATTGCCATCGTTCTCGCTCCCCCGAGCTTGTCCCAGAGCCTTCCCTACACCACCGCTATCATGATGGCGGTCCTCATCTTTTTTCTGCTGGTCATGGTCACCCTGGCCAATCCCTTTGCCACCCTGGTCAGGCCGCCCCTGAACGGCCAGGGCATCAACCCTCTCCTCACTCATCCTGGGATGTTTTTCCACCCTCCGATGCTCATGTCGGGGCTCATTGCCATTACGGTTCCCTTCTCCATGGTGATGGGGCAGATGCTCAGCGGCAGCGTAGGGGACGAGTGGGTAGACCAGGCCAGGGTATGGAGCCTGGTGGCCTGGGCAGTCCTGGGAGGGGGGCTGCTGCTGGGTGCCTGGTGGGCCTACACCATCCTGGGGTGGGGTGGCTTCTGGGGCTGGGACCCCATTGAGAACGTGGCGCTGATGCCGTGGCTCGCCCTGACCGCCTTTGTACACTCCATCATGGTGCAGAAGCGGCGGGGCATGTTCCGCATGTGGAACGTGGTGCTCATGAACATCGCCTTTACCCTGGCCCTGTTCGGCGTCTTCATCAACAGGGGTGGGCCGGTGCCCTCGGTGCACTCCTTCGCCTCCTCTATCCTGGGGTGGGCCTTCCTGGCCTTTTTGGGCTTGAGCCTGTTCTTTTCCTTCGGCGTCTTCTTCTTTAAGTACAGAGACCTCAAGGGCATGGTCTCCCTGGAATCAACCCTGTCCCGGGAAGCTGCCTTCCTGCTGAATAACCTGCTCTTGCTGGGCGTCACCTTCGTGACCCTGTGGGGCGTGGTCTTCCCTCTGGTTTCGCAGATGTTCCAGGGAGTGACGGTGACGGTGGCGGCCCCTTTCTACAACCAGCTCAATGGCCCCATCCTTCTGGCGCTTCTTCTGCTGATGGGGGTAGGCCCGCTGCTGCCCTGGCGGCACGCCTCGGGGGCGACGCTATGGCGAGCGGTGCGGGCCCCCGGCATCGCGGCGCTGGTGGTTATGGCGGTGCTGCTGGTGCTCGGTGTGCGGGTGCCGGCAGCCGTCCTCTCCTTCGGCTTTTGCTCCCTGGTGGCGGTGAGCATCCTGCGGGAGTGGGCCAGGGGTGTGCGGGCGCGCCATAGCCACGGAGAGAGCTACCCCCTGGCTTTTCTGCGTCTCCTGGCCGCCAACCGGCCCCGGTACGGTGGGTACATTGTCCATCTGTCCATTATCCTGCTGGTCCTGGGGGTCACCGGTTCCATATTCTACGGCGTGAAGAGGGATGTGAACCTGGCCCCTGGCGACACGGTGAGGATAAAAGGGTACACGGTCCAGTTCCTGGGGGCGCGCACGGTAGACTGGCGGGACAGGACGGAGTACTTCAACGACATGCTGGTGACGCTGCCCACCGGCAAGGATGTCCAGGTAACGGCCTGGCGGGCCTTCTATCCTGACCAGAACATAGGAACAACCCGCGCTGCCATTCGCTCCACACCCCTGGAAGACCTGTACATCGTGACGAGCGAATCCCTGGGCAACGGACGGGTTGTCTTTCGCATCCTGGTGAACCCGCTGGTGTGGTGGATGTGGCTGGCGGGCCTGGTATTCATTGTAGGGACGCTGATTGCCCTGTGGCCCCAGAGAGAGGTTGAGCTGGCGTTTGCGCCTTCCGGTCAGGGGATGACGCCGGCGCCCGCCGGGATGGACCCATGGCCCCGCTCATAGGCATCGTCCTAGGCTTGCTGGCCCTGGGCGTGGTGGCCTTGCCGTTTCTGAAGCGGGGCCACCCACTAGGCGGCGGTGATGCCCTGGAGGTGCTTCAGGAGCGCCGCAAGGGGATCTATCGCGACATCCAGGTGCTTCACAACGACCTGAATGTCGGGCAGGTGTCTCAACTGGAGTACCAGGAGCGCCTTCAGGCGTACCGCTTGCAGGCCGCTCTGCTGCTAAGGGATGAGGACCGCTTCCAGGAGCTGGACCAGCGCCTGGAGGAGGCGGTCCTGGCGCTACGCCAGGACCCGCGCGGGACTCTTACCGTGGGCGAAGGCCCCCTATGCCCAAGCTGCGGCCGCCCCGCGCGGGAAGGCCTGACGGAGTGCCCTTCCTGTGGGGCCTCCCTGCACCGGAGCCTTTCTTCCAGCTAGTGTGGTGAATCCTAAGAACGTTAGGAGAGTCATTCCTACGAAAATGCCCCTTGGCACGCAAATGACAAGAGATGACGTTGTCGTGGCCGCTGGGTGTTCGTAGGGGCGGACCCATGTGTCCGCCCACCCAGGGGACTGGGCAGACACGCAGGTCTGCCCCTACAGGCACACGCGCCATGCCCTCTTTTCATCCTTCTTGGTGCTGGAGGCCAACATGATAGATTCTGAGCGCAGTGAAGAATCTGGGGAAGGGTCTCCCACCGCCCCAGATGCTTCACTTCGTTCAGCATGACAAATCTATTCCAATCCATTAATGCAACGAATCTCTGATACAGGACACTAGGACATACATGCTCAAACGCTGGCTCGTAGTAGCGGTGACCTCTGGCTTGCTGGCCTTGGCCTTCATGCCCACGGCTAACGGGCAGCAGGCTACGCTGCGGCTGTCGGGACAGGTGGTTAACGGCACTTCGGGCGCGGCCATACCGCAGGGCTTGCAGGTGCTCCTCACCGTAGTCAGACCCGAAGGAGGGACGCAGGCGCCCTCCGCCGCCGTGGACTCCTCTGGCGGGTTTGTCTTTGAGGGAATACCCAGTGATGCGAGCCTGTATTCCCTTGCCACGACCTATCTGGATATACGCTACGGCCTTGATGTGGGGCCTGCTGATGACCTCTCCGCTGTGAAGCTTCTTGTGTATGAGGCCTCGTCCAGCATGGAGCAGATCAGCTTCGCTCGGAGCTCCCTCCTGGTGTCTGGAGTGAACGCCGAGGACCGTCGGCTGTCCTTTCTGGAACTGATGCAGGTGGTAAACGCCGGAGATCGCACTTTTGTGCCGGACCAGTCCCAGGGCATGGTGTTTCTGCGTTTCCCTCTGCCGCCAGGGGCTGCGGACCTTGATGTCCAGGCGGACCTCCCGGAAGGCCAGGCCATCCAGATAGACCGCGGGTTTGCCATCACAAGCCCGGTGCCTCCCGGCGAGCACACTATCGGCTACAGCTACAACGCGCCATACCAGGGCGGCGCCTTTGAGCTTTCTCGGACCTATCTGAGCGGCGCAGGGACCTTTCGGGCGCTGGTGCCCGAGAGCCTGGGGCAGGCCTCCTCCTCCAACTTGAGCGTTCAGCGGGGCACCATGATTGGCGACCAGGCCTACTGGCTTCTGGAGGGGGCGAACATTGCCCCGGGTGGCTCGGTGAACTTTCGCATCCAGGGATTGCCGCAGCCAGGGTTGTGGGACCGCGCCAGGTCTCTGGGATCAGGTAATCTCCGCTACCTGGCAGCGCCCCTGGCCCTGGCCATGGGCCTGGCGGTGTTGCTCCTGGTATGGATGTTCAGAAGAGGGGGCCGTGCGCCTGTAGAGGCAGCAGCCCAGGTGTCGGACAGGGATGCGCTCCTTCGCGCCATCGCGGCACTGGACGACCGGCGTGCGGCGGGCCAGATGGAGGAGGAGGCGTACCAGGAGCAGCGCAGCGCTTTGAAGGCCCAGCTTTTGCGCCTGACTACCCAGGAGGCGGTGGAGCCTTGAAGGGGGGCAACGCGAGGTGAGCCGACGCGGACTCGTGGCTCTGGCGGTGTTCTTGCCCCTGGCGGGCCTGGTGGGCCTGCTGGCCTGGGCCTTGGCCCAGTCTGGCGGAAGGCCCGGGGGCCTGGGCATCAACAGCACCTTCGGCGAGGTGAAGATCACGGCGGGCCCTGCACCCGCCCTCTCCTTACCCTTGCTGGCCGGGGGGCAGTTGACCCTCCTAGACCTCAAAGGGAAGGTGGTGATGGTGGACTTCTGGAGCTCGTGGTGCCCACCCTGCATCGCAGAGGCAGCGGACCTGGAGGCCACCTATCGCCGATATGCAGGCAAAGGGGTGGAGTTCGTGGGTGTGGCCATTTGGGACGAGCGCGGCGCCGTGGAGAGGCATATCCAGAAGTACCGTATTACGTATCCCAACGGTCTGGACGACCAGGGCAAAGTGGCGGTGGACTACGGCGTGCGTGGCATCCCGGAGAAGTTCTTCGTTGACAGGGATGGCAACCTGGTGAAGAAGTTCATAGGCCCGGCCTCGCCGGAGAAACTGGGAGCCATCCTGGATGGCCTTCTCGCCTCGCCTTGAATTGGCATTGCACCAGGAGTCAGGAGGGTGCAGTCCCGACCTATCGGGACTGCCGGGGTCTGGGGGGCTCCAGATTCAAATTCCCCCTGTCCTTACAGTCATTGACAAAATAGTTTGACGCCTGTTCTGACCTCTCCCTCTGTCGTCCCCCTGTCCGTTGCAGAGAGGGGGGGACGGGATAGTTGTGAATAGCTGGGCACGGCGAAGCCGTGCCCAGCTATTCACCTTTACTATTTCCCCCTTCCCCCAGGGGGAAGAGGGATTAAGGGGGTTAGGTCAATCAGTTCATGACCATCAGGAGAGGGGGACACGGGGGGTGAGGTCAAAGGCCTTTTGCAACAAGGCTCCTTGAATGTGAGACACCGCCATGAAGCTGGGGCTGGTTCTGGCTGCTCTCGCGCTGGCCGTAGTGGTTGCCCTGGTAGGGCTGTATCTTGCCATCAGGGCCATGGCGCGCAGGGAGCCCTATGGTTCGTTTCTGCGGCTGCCCACCAGAAGGAAGATCGCCTTCTTCCGGGGTATCATCACCGATTCCAGGGTGCCGTGGTGGGTGAAGGCTGCGCCCTTCGTCCTGGCGCTGTACCTGGCTATTCCCATTGACATAGTGCCGGACTTTATTCCCGTGCTGGGGTACCTGGACGACGTTGGTCTTGCCCTGCTCACCCTGGCCTTGGTGGTCCGTTTCATCCCCAGGGAGGTGATCCAGGAGCTGCTCCGGCAGCCAGACTAGATGGAAAGTTCGGCAGCGGTGCTGGATCGCTTCGCCCCCAGGGCCATGTACACGTTTATCTAACTCCCCTAATCCCCCGTCCCGCATCGGGAAGGGGGAGAAGATTGGTCTGAATTGGTGTGATGCGGCTCCGCCGCATCACACCAATTCCTCAAGTAATCCTGGAATGCTTGCTCCATGACAAGGTGAACGTAGAATGAGCGCGATACCCCACGCCTTGAGAAAGAGCGCGCATGTCCCATATTGAACTGCGTTGTACTGACTGCGGCGCTGCCCACGAGGCAGACGTCCGCACCCTGATCTGCCGCCTGTGCCACGCCCCCCTGGAGGTCCGGTACAGCGGTGCGAGCACGTTGCCCAGGGCTGGCCTTGCTGGCTTGTGGAGCCTGGGCGCGCCTGCGCTGCTGCACGATGCCGGCAGCATAATAACCATGGGCGAGGGCCAAACGCCAGTGGTCCGCCTGGGAGCCCTGGGCCGGCGCCTGGGGCACACCGCCCTCTTCGCCAAGCTGGAGTTCCAGTCGCCGTCGGGGTCCTTCAAGGACCGGGGCGCCACGGTGCTAATGTCGGTGCTCAAGGAGGCAGGCGTGGCTGAGGTAGTGGAGGACTCCTCTGGCAATGCAGGGGCCTCCATTGCGGCGTATGCGGCCAAAGCAGGTATAGTCGCCCACATCTTCGCCCCGGCCTCTGCGCCTGCGGCAAAGATCCAGCAGATCAGGGTGTACGGGGCGCAGGTGCACCTGGTGGATGGCCCGCGCGAGGCGGCGACCCAGGCGGCCATAGCCTACGTGGCGGAGCGAGGGCTAGCCTACGCCTCTCACAACCTCAGCCCCTTTTTCCTTGAGGGCACCAAGACCT
This sequence comes from Chloroflexota bacterium, assembly GCA_016210375.1. Classification (GTDB taxonomy): domain Bacteria; phylum Chloroflexota; class Dehalococcoidia; order Lucifugimonadales; family JACPCL1; genus JACPCL1. The sequence goes on along the minus strand of JACQUH010000249.1, from coordinate 2,836 downwards.
TTGCCTATGAGATCCAGGCGGACGCAAGGGGGCTGTTCCCCAGGCACGTTGTCATCCCCGTGGGCAACGGCTCCCTGCTCATAGGAATGTGGAAGGGGTTCCTGGAGCTCCAGGCCAGGGGCGTGCTGCGAGAGGTCCCGCATCTGCACGCCGTGCAGGCCCTGGCGGTGCAGCCCATCGTAGCGGCAGTGCACGGCCAGACATGGTCGCCCCGGGCCGGCGCCCGGACCATCGCCGGGGGCATTGCTGTGGGGCAGCCGCCGCGACTGCGGCAGGCGGTGCGGGCCATTCGGGGCACCCACGGCAGCGCCGTGGCGGTCAGCGACGAGGCCATCCTTCGCTGGCAGGTGGCCCTGGCGCGGGAGGAGGGCATCTACGCCGAGCCGACCTCTGCGGCGGCCTTCGCCGGGCTGGAGGCGCTGGTGCGGCAGGGGGTCATCGGGCGAGACGAGCCGGTCTTGCTGCCGGTGACGGGCATGGGGCTGAAGGACGCCGCGCCTTTGTGATGGCCTGTCGCCTCACATTTTGCTGCTGGCGCCGTCGGTGTTGGTGCATCGTTCGGACAGCAAAGGAATTCAATTTGAGGATTGGCAGGCTACGGAAAAAAGGAAGTGCAGAGGGGCAAAGCCCCTTTGCCGGGAGTCCCGACTTGTCGGGATACAATTTCCTCCGTCTTCTTGAAAGGAAGGGGCCAGTTCTTCAGTATCCTTTTGGGGAAGGACAAGCTCAGCAGTACCTGCACTATTATGCCGTATAATACTCCGACGGGAATTTTATACGGCAAAAATGCAGCCGAATCAATAGTTAGGCGGCAGAGACATAAAGAGGTGAACAAATGCACGAAGAGCTCGTCGGTTTGTTGGCTTCTCGCAAGGGGCATTTCCGACTGGAATCGGGCCATCATGGTGACCTGTGGCTTGATCTGGAGCTCTTGTGTCTGCGCCCGCGATACATTGGGCGATTCGCCGTGGAATTGGCAAAGCGGCTTTCCACGCATAACGTTGAAGCCGTTTGCGGTCCCCTGATTGAGGGCGCGTTCGTAGCACTCATGGTCGCTGCTGAGCTCAATGTGGAGTTTTTCTATTCGGAGCGGTTCGCGCCGGCGCAGAGTGACGCCCTTTTCCCAGTAGAGTATCGGATCCCCAGGGCTCTTCGGGGCAAGGTGCGTGGTAAGCGTCTGGCCATCGTCAACGACGTCATCAATGCGGGTTCCGCAGTTCGTGGAACCTTTACGGACGTAAAAGCTTGCGGCGCAGAACCTGTGGCTATCGGTGCGCTGCTCGTCCTAGGGTCTTCAGCCTCAACTTTCGCGGCAGACGAGCACATCGCCTTGGAGAGCATTGCATCCCTTCCTAACGCTCTGTGGGTACCAAAGGACTGCCCCCTTTGTGCTGCTCGTGTGCCGCTCACAGATGCTGCCGGACCAGCCGCCTAACCAGGGCGTGCAGGCGACCGCCAATAGCCTTCACTCGTGCCTCGCTGTGGCTGTCAGCGGCGCCTGACGCCTAGCATTATGTCTTCATAGTTACTGGCATAAACGATTCGGAATTCGCCTTGGATCTGTCTGCGAGGCTCTGCCAGCGGGTATCACTCATTCCGAAGAATCATGCCCTAGTTGCAGCTTTCGTCCGGCCTGGGTAATCTTAGATGAAGGTCGGCGAGTTGACACAGGGGCAATCGGCCTATCCCGTCTGTCTTCAATAAGATACCCCTCCTCATCACTCAAGATACAAGGGGCAATGCCCCTTTGTCGGGAGTCCCGACGTGACGGGATACAATTCCCTCCTTCTTCTTGAAAGGAAGGGGGCCGGGGGATGGTCAAAGGGAGTTTTTCAGCAACCTATTAGGTTTGTGGGAGAAGGGGACTTCTCATCACACAGGAGCTTGTCATGGGACCAAAGCTGCAACAGGGAGACCGATTCCCTTTGCTGACCTTCAGACTGCTGGGAGGAGGGGCAATCAAGCTGCCTGAAGAGCTGCCTGCTCGCTACCTGGCGCTGCTGTTTTATCGCGGCCACTGGTGACCCTATTGCATGCGGCAGTTGGCCGCGTACGAGGCCCAGAAGGCCACGCTGGAAAAGATGGGCTGCGCCATCCTGGTCGCCAGCGTGGATACCGAGGAGCAAGCCCGGAAGGTCGTCGGGTCCCAGGGGCTGACCTACCCGGTGGCCTATGGCTGCACCAGGGAGGACGCCGACCTCATCGGCGCGTGGTGGGGGCAACACCCGCCGGATGGCGAGCATATCCAGCCCGCGGAGTTCCTTCTGGGGCGGGGTGGGACGGTGCTGGCGTCCATGTACGCATCGGGCCAGGTGGGACGCATGGCGGTGGACGAGGTTATCCATTTCATTGAGGGCAGGGAGCGAAGCCGGCTCCGGCAGGAGCGGCAGCAACAGGGGGCGCAGCCGTAAGGCCAGGGGGGAGAAGATGGCGATTATCACCAGGGCAACGCTGAGGTGCCCTCGCTGCGGGAAGCCGCAGCAGGCGGAGATGCCTGTGGACGCCTGCCAGTTCTTCTACGAGTGCCGTGAGTGCCATGAGGTGCTGCGGCCCAAACCTGGCGACTGTTGCGTCTTCTGTTCCTATGCAGACGTCCGGTGCCCGCCAAAACAGGCCGGGTCAACCTAGGCGCGGGGCGTCCCCTTTTGCCCCCAGTCCCCTTAGTAACTTCCCTTTGAGGCCAGTGGTGTCCCTGTTGTCATTGCTATGAAAATACGGTTGGCGCCTACAAGAGCGGTGGAGTTGTCAGCCTGAGCGAGTCGGTCATACGCGGCTGGCCCTTCTCAGCCACTGCCGCAGTGAAGGATCACTCATCAGCCCTGCCATTACGTAAAGG
>JACQUH010000246.1 GCA_016210375.1 Chloroflexota bacterium | reverse complement strand
TCCCACCCCCATCCACCCTTCTTCAGGCATCCTTCATCTCCATCCCCATCAATAACTCGGCGGCAGATACACGGGCTTCCCCCCGCCCATATCCCACCTCCATTCACCCTTCTTCATGGGCCTTCCTGCGGCATAGTAAGAGGTGTTGTCTACGTCTCGCTTGGCAACGCCCTTCAGTTCGACCAAGCGCTCCAGTGCCAGGTCGAAACGACGCGTATTCTCTAGGAACTGCTCATGATCTTTTGAATACTGGCCATAGGCAGCAACCCCTTTTTCCTGGGGTTCAAGAAGGCCGAGGCCGGTTTGCAGTTCCAACTGACTAAAGGCCTGCTCTTTCTGATTGTGGAGAAAGTCGTATATTCTAGTCATCCACTCTTCTATATCCGGATTGATACTCAGCTCAAACTGTCTTCGGGTAATAGGCATTGTCATTTCCCCCTTGACGGTCGAAAACCCAAGAAGCCACGATAGGTGTAGTATCTAGTTTCCTCGATCTCCCTTACCTCAACCCTTTCTCTTTCTATCAGCGCCCGTAGAGCCGCCTCTGTCACTTCGACTACCTCGACCACATTATACCCCTCTGCCATTAAGATCGTGCATAGCTCCTCTAAGGTGAAAGCCTGGTCTGAATGTTCACGCAAGAATGATAGGAGAACCTCAGCAGGTTCGTGCCTCCCCCGGTCAAAGTCGCCTTTGCTGATAGGCACGAGCCCCCCTACGCTTTTATCGGCTGGTTGAACTGCTCCCGGAGGACGCGCTTCAGCATCTTGCCCATGGGATTGCGCGGCAGCTCCTCCACGAACACCACCGACTCCGGCTTCTTGAAACTGGCCAGCCGCTGCCGGCAGTACTCGATGATCTCCTGCTCCTTGGGCCGCTGGCCTTTCTTGGGCACCACCACGGCCCGGACCCGCTCTCCCCAGTAGTCGTCGGGCACGCCAATGATGGCCGCGTCTTCGACCTGGGGGTGGGAGAGAAGCACCTGCTCCACCTCCTCGGGGGAGACCATCTCCCCGCCGCGCTTGATGAAGTCCTTGGCGCGACCCGCCAGGAAGATGTACCCGTCCTCGTCGAAGTAGCCCAGGTCGCCGGTGTACAGCCAGCCGCCACGGATGGTGGCCCTGGTAGCCTCCTCCATGCCCCAGTACCCTTTCATAAGGCGCTCGCCCCGCGCCACGATCTCCCCCACGTGGCCGAGCGGCACATCCTTGCTATCCTCGTCCACGATGCGCACTTCCACGTCCGGCAGGGGCTTCCCAATAGAGGAAAGGCGCTTCAGCTTCTTCTCCACCTCTGCGGGCGTGCCCTCCAGGACGTGGTCTTCCGGCGGGAGCATGGTGATGGTAGAGGCGGTCTCCGTCTGACCGAAGGCGTTGATGAACCGGACGCCGGGGAACTCCTGGATGGCCTGCTTGATGACGCTGAGGGGCATGGGCGCGGCCCCGTACGTGATGACCTCCAGGCTGGACAGGTCATGCTGGTGAAAGCCGGGGTGGTCCATCAACTGCTTCAGCATGGTGGGGACCATCATGGCCCGGTTGGCCTTCTCATCCTGGACCAGCTTCATCCATTCCACCACCTGGAACTGGCGCTGGATGATGAGGGTGCGGCCCCCATAGATGGCGGACAGGGCCGCCTGCATTCCGGCTATGTGGTGGAGCGGAACCGTGAGGATGTTCCGCTCCTCTACCTCTGGGTCCGCAGGGGATATGTTGGAGAGGATATAGGAAGAGAAGCTATTGTAGGTGAGCATCACGCCCTTGGGCGTGCCTGTGGTGCCGGCGGTGAACATGATGATAGTGGTGTCCTCGTCGTCCCCCTGGGGGAACCGGTCCTCATTCGCACCGGAGGCCAGGAGATCTTCGTAGGGGCGCCAGTTTCCCTTTGGCCCGTCCAAGGACACCAGGGCGCGGAGGGAAGGAATACCTCCTACCGCAGACTCCACCAGGTCGCAGTACCTGAGGCCCGAGAGCAGGGCCTTTGGCTCAGAGTCTTTGAGCATGAAGGCCAGCTCATCGCTCTTGACGCGGAAGTTCATGGGCACGTAGATGGCGTCCAGTTTGGCGGCAGCGAAGTATGCCTCTATGTGCTCGTTGCAGTTCACCTGGATGGCCGCCACCCGGTCGCCAGCGCCCACACCCAGCTTTGCCAGGGCATCGGCGAGGCGGTTCACACGCTCCTGAAGCTGGCTATAGGAGATCCGCTTGCCCTCAAAGATCATGGCTGTCCTCTCCGGGACAATGGAGCTAGACAAGGTCAGGAACTCGCTGGTATTCACTCGCCACCTCCAAGCGATGTGGGACAAACGCCTACTATAAAGGGGCCGAGCGTCACCGTCCAGTGGACGTCTTGGGACGGCCCGGGACGCCGGCGCTCCCTTTGCGAATCAGGAGGCTGCTGGCCAACCGCGCCTCCATGTCTAACGCCTCTCCCAGGGGGATGTCCATGCCATTCAGGAGCGCCCGCTTTGCAAGGGCCAGGGCCTCCCGTCCGCCAGACAGGATGCCCGCCAACGTCCGACGGACTTGGTCCAACAGCTCAGCCCTGGGCACCACCCGGTGGACCAGGCCCCTCTCGCGCGCCTCTTGCGCCGTCCATCTCTGGTTGGTCAGCAGCAGCTCCAGCGCTGGGGAGATGCCCACTGTCCTGGGCAGGGTCTGGGTACCGCCCGCTGCGGGGATCATGCCCAGAGCGGTCTCTGGCAGCCCGAAGATGGCGTCCTCAGAAGCGATGCGCAGGTCGCACAGCAGCGCCATCTCCACACCGGAGCCCAGGACGTACCCATGCAATGCCGCTACCACCGGCACCTCCAGGCTCAGGAAGAGCCCCCATACGTCCCGCTCCCACCGCACCGCGCGGGCGATGGCCTGGGACGGCGCCGTGCCGAACTCTGTCAGGTCGGCCCCAGCGCAGAACGCCCTCTCCCCCGCGCCGCACAGGACTGCGCCCCGCACCTCCGGGTCGTCTCTCACAGCTTCCAGGGTTTGGTACAGCTCATCCCGCATGGCCAGGTTGTAGGCATTCAGGACCTGGGGACGATTCAGTGTCACCCACGCCACTGGGCCTTCCTTGTGGTAGAGGACGGCAGGAGCCTCTGTCATACCCTGTAATCCCGCCCCCATTCAGGACGCTCTACCCCTCGGGCGCACAGCTCGTCCAGATCAATCTCTGTGAAGTTCTTGCCAATGTCCTCCAGGTTGTGGGCGTCGCTCACCCGGGTGAGGATGAGGCCGTGGTCCCTGGCCACCTGTCGCACCCGCTCCTTGTCTATGTGCCAGTTATGAAGCGGGTTGTCAATCTCAATAGACTGGACGCTATCAATCTCTATGTTCCGGGAGGGATGCCCCGGGTGGCAGTAGTTGCGGAAGACTTTCCCATTGGGAAGCAGGAATTCCCCCACCTCCCGGGTGTGAAAGTAGCTGCTGTTGAAATGCTCCTCAATCTCCCAGCCGGGGAAGACCAGGAGCTGGCCTGGGAAATGCTCCTCAATGATCTGCTTGTAGGCAAAGCTGTGACCCAGGATCCTGTGCTCCGTAATGGCAATGCCGTCAATGCCCTTGGCCTTGCACTCCTGGAATACCTTCCGCGCCCAGTCCAGGTTGGGGGGCTGAAAGCCCGAGGCCTCCCAGATGTGCGTGTGCAGGTCCAATCTCAGTTTTGCCATAGCTCCCAAATCCTTAAGGACGATGGATGCACCTTGCCAATCCCCTGGCTGTCCCTTCATTCCCCACGGAAAACGGGGGCTCTGCGCTCCGAGAAGGAGCGGAGCCCCTCGGCCCGGTCCCGAGTGCTGTGCAAGAGGATATTCAGGTCTGCCTCCAAACGCAAGCCCTGGCCCAAAACCAGGTCCATCCCCTCCCGCACCGCCTCCTTGGCATACGCCACAGCAATGGGGGCTCCCGCCAGGATTCGCTCCAGGATATCCTCTACGGCCTCGTTAAGCTCCTCCGGCTCTACCACGCGGTTCACCAGGCCTTTCCTGAGCGCTGTTTGGGCGTCCAGGCTCTCGCCGGTAAGAAGCATTTCCATGGCGCAAGGCCGTCCAACGATCCTGGCCAGGCGCTGTGTGCCGCCGTCCCACGGGAGCAGGCCATGAGACACCTGGGGCATGGCGAAGCGAGCAGAGGATACAGCAATACGCAAGTCTGCCGCCAGGGCCAGCTCCAGCCCCTGGCCGATGGCGTCGCCGTTGATGGCGGCGACCACCGGCACCTGGATGCTGGCGATAACCCTGGCCCCCTGGTAGCGGGAAAGCTCTCCTGGAGAAGAGAGGCGGAATGGCTCCCAGCCGGAGGAAAAGGTAGTACCGCTGCCGGTGATGGTGACGGCGCGGACGGAATCGTCCTGATTCACGAGAGCGGCGGCCAGCGAAAGCTCCTCTACCATGAGACGGTTCACCCTGTTGCCAGAGCGGGGTCTCCTGAGAGTGAGGGAGGCCACCGGCCCCTTGCGGGAAGCAAGGACGGTCTTGAATGCAGAAAAGGGTGAAACCAATAGAATTCGGAAATAGCTTCGGCTAAGAGAATAGGAACGAGCCTATGGTGGCACTTCCAGGGGCTGGTGTCAAGAACCAGGCATCCACATTGACTGCCCCCTCCAAATACGGTACCATCCCCCTCGTGGACGCCTTCTCCCCTCTATCCCTCACAGTTTCCCTCCCGCAAAGGCACGACCTGCAGAATGGCTGAGACGCAGCAGGCCGAGCAGTCACCGCCGGAACCTCGTGTGTGGGCCCTCTTCGCCCACGCCGACTTTTCGTATCTGTGGGCGGGGGGCGTTGCCTCCTCCATAGCCATGACGCTGAAGGTGCTGGTCAGCGCGCAGTGGCTGTACGAGGAGACGGGTTCCGCTGCCCAGCTCGGCCTTCTGGGGGCCGTGCAACTCCTTCAGATGCCCATGGTCCTGTACGGCGGCACCCTGGCCGATGTCATTGATCGCAAGAAGCTGATGGTCTTTACCCAGGGGGCATCCTTCTTCCTGCTGTCCGTCCTGACCCTTCTCGCCGGCGCCGATGCCCTCCGGCCCTGGCACATCTTTGCGGCCACGGGGTTCAACAGCATTGTGAACACCCTGGGGGGGTCGGCCCGGCCTGCAATGCTGCCCCGGATTGTCCCCCGCAGCCTCCTGACCCATGCCGTGAGCATCCAGATTATTACCCGGCAGGCTGCCAGCATTGGCGCTCCTCTGATCTTCTGGCAAGCCTACGAGGTCCTGGGAGTTACCAACTCCTTTGCCATAGGCGCTGCCATCGCCCTGTTGGCCACCTTCGCTCCCCTCCTCATCAAGGCATCTGGTAAGCCCGAGGGCGCGGGCAGCCGGCGTACCACCTTGGCCTCTCTGAGGGAAGGATACCGGTTCGTCCTTGGGCACAGGCTCTTGCCGGGCCTGTACCTGCTGGACATCGGTGTCGTCATCGTCAGCTTCTACCGGCCCCTGTTCCCAGTCTTCGCGGACAAACTATACGGAATGGGGGCTGCGGGCACGGGACTTCTGAACGCTGCCGATGCCGCCGGGGGTATCGTGGGCACCTTTCTTGTGCTGTTCACCAACAGTTGGGGACGGAAGGGGCTGATCGTGCTGGTGGGCACCCTCGTGTATGCCGTCTTTCTCTTCGCTTTCGGCCTCGTCCACATCTTCTGGCTAGGGCTCATCATTGTCGCCATCCTGGGCGTCACCGACGCCATTAGCATGACCATGCGCCAGACCATTGTCCAGCTCACCACCCCAGACAAGTTGCTGGGGAGGGCTAGCAGCGCCCACTCCTTTGCCGCCATGGGGGCGAACAACCTGGGACAGATAGAGGTGGGGATCATGTCTGGGGCTATCGGCGCGGGGAACACCATGGTCTTGGGAGGCGTGATTTCCGTGCTGGTTGTGGCGGCCATCTGGTACTACATGCCGGGAATCCACCGCTACCGCTACGATCCCCAGAACCCGTATGAGAAGCACGAAGAAGGGTGAAGGAACCTGTTCCCTTTCGCCCCGTGGTTCCGGTTACTTTGAGGTGTCCTGCATCCCTCCGACCAAAGGTCATGTGCAAAAGAACCTAACCCCCTTGGTCCCCATTCCCGCACGGGGGGGGGGGAGAAGATTGGTCTGAATCGGTGTGATGCGGCTCTGTCGCATCACACCGATTCCTCAAATAGTGCCAGGGGATAGTACCACCACGGCACATCAAATGGGACCCCCCTCTGACCCGGTTGGCGCACGGACAGTTGAACCGCTAGAATGAACGGCGTAGCTTTCCGCACGCGATAGGAGGCGTAGCATGTTACAGCGAATGCTTGGCGCCGCCACTTTCAAGGTGACGACCTACGAAGAGGTGGAAGCCGACACGACTGCCACCACCCAGGCCGTGCTGGTGGTGGTGCTGGTGGCCATCGCCACCGGTCTTGGGATGAGCACCTCAAAAGAGATCTGGGGAACGGCTGTCGGGGTGGTTGTGGCGCTTGTCGGCTGGGGGCTGTGGGCGTGGATCACCTACATTATCGGCACCACATTGTTCAAGACCAGCGCGACACAAGCAAACTGGGCCCAGTTGGCCAGGACAACAGGCTTCGCCCAGTCCCCAGGAGTCCTCAACATAGTGGGCCTCGCTACCTTCGGGTCCGAGTTCCTTCTGAGCATTGTTTCCCTTGTAACCTTCGTCTGGACAGTCGCCGCCATGGTGGTAGCCGTGAGACAGGCCCTGGACTACAGGTCTACAGGTCAGGCTATCAAAGTGGTCTTGGTGGCGGCGATACCCTATTTCGTCTTGATAGTGGCCATTGCCGTGCTCCTGCCCGAGGCTTAGGCTCTGCAGGCCCTGGGGCTCCAACCTTGGAGGACCACGCCACCGGCACTGTGCTTCCCGAGGAGGGTAGCAGGACCCCCTTACGATGCTCAAGAAGGCGTTGATTGGGTGGCCTGTTTCCCCGAATGGGTTGCTCCCCCAGAACTCTGCTTCATCACCGTACGCGGCCTTGATGGGCGGGGGCCAAGGTGCTATGCTTGGCAGCGTCGGGGCGTGGCGCAGCCTGGTAGCGCACCTGCATGGGGTGCAGGGGGTCGTTGGTTCAAATCCAATCGCCCCGATTTTCTTCTACCTCGGTGGGGTATTGGGCACACAAGAAAGAGCGGCCTACGGGCCGCTCTTTCTTGTGTGCTGCTGCTTCAACGCGCCGGACGGATTGGCCTCGGGCCACTCTGCCCCGCGCCGCTTTCAAAACTCTTCACAGGCGTGCATGGGCGGTGAATAACCAAAGGTGGGAGTCAACAGCAGGAGTGGTTACTCTAGTCGTGGTCACACAGCACCGGCATTTCAAATGTGGAGCCGATAGAGACAAGCTCGCCGCTGCTCATGATTGCCCACGTGTCTCCACCTACCCCGTTCATGTACTCCCGAAACTCATAAGATTCAAACCACGACGGAATAGAGCGAATGGCGCGAGGTACGGAGGACGACACCGAGCCGCTCACAAGCCAGCCTGTAGATTTATAGCTCGGATACTCTTGCCTGAACGCCGACCACCTTGCGTACTTCAGGAATGACCGACATTGCTCGACGAGTGAATTGTGTTTAGCAAGGGAGAACCCTGTAAACTCTGGGTCGTATTCATAGGGGTGTACCCGACTTTTCACATAAGCGATAGCTTCCTCTTCTGTTTGGGGCAGTTCCACGTGTTTGCAGCCTGCCAGAGACAGAACCAGCCAAACCGCAAAGGCAGCCCACACGACGTTCCTTAGAGCAGAGTCATCCATTGGTGTACGGTATCAACGCTGGAAAGTGAATGTGTACAGGGTCTGTCTAATGTACTCGATATCTTGCGGAGTTCGGTCCGCTCCCTTCACAGAGCCTGAGAGGATGAAACCATCTGGGCCACCAACAAATATTAGCTTGACCTCGGTATAGTCCTTACTGCTAGTATATTCTTCGACGGCTGGAACATCATGGACGACAGCACGCCCGAATGAAGATACCATCGTACTATCAGTGTTTGCGCTACTCGCACGTCGGACGGCAGACCAGGAATCCAGGTTTCCCCATTTTGCCACTACACCGACAGCCTTGTGAACTAATATGGAAGGGTTGTCGCGCCCCAATGGATGGAAGTCCACGTCCGGAAATGGGGTTGACTTGAACCACTCTTCAACTATCCATCCGTACGGATAGTATATTTGCCATCCATCCGTCGGATGGGTATACAGGTCTAACGCCAGGTCGGGATAAGGAGGTGCTTCAATGCTTTTTAATGGTGCGACTGCTGTTGCCACCATAGCTACTACGGTCGGCTGCAAGTTGGGTGTGCGCGTCGGTTGCGCCGTGCCACTGCAGCCAACCAACATGCCCATAGCCAACGCCACGATTAGCAGTAGACGCCACATGTCAGCCCCCTCATTGGGCAGAGTAGCCTGGGTTTTGGGTCCGCCGCTACTATACCACTACTAGCGTGGCTCGCAACTTGGTGAACTGGCTTAAGGCATATGAGATGGGAGGGAAGCTATAATGGCCCCGCCATGAAGATCCTCATCGCGCCCCAGGCCTTCAAGAGCGGGCTGCGGGGCATGGAGGCGGCCCAGGCCATCGCCGAGGGGGTGCGCCGCGTCTATCCCCAGGCGGAGCTGGTGCTGCTGCCCGTGGCCGACGGCGGCGACGGCACCCTGGAGGCGCTGGTGGGCGACGCCGTGGATATCCCCCCTTCCCCTTTAGGGAAGAGAGTTACGGGGTTAGGTCTTCCTTCCCCCTTGACGGGGGAAGGCCAGGATAGGGGTGATTTGGCAGCTCACTCCCACGGGGGCCGCCTCTTCCACGCCACGGTCCTTGGCCCCCTGGGCGACTATGTGGATGCCCCCTGGGGCGTCATGGCCGATGGCTCCACTGCCGTCGTGGAGATGGCCCGCGCCTCCGGCCTGGCCCTGGTGGGCGAAGAGCGCCGAGTCCCGCTAGTTGCTACCTCCTACGGCACGGGCCAGCTTATCCGGGCTGCCCTGGACGCCGGCTACCGCCGCATCATCATCGGCCTGGGGGGCAGCGCCACCAACGACGGCGGCGCGGGCATCGCCCAGGCCCTGGGCGCGCGCTTGCTGGATGCGGCGGGACAAGAGCTACCCTCTGGCGGCGCTGCTTTGGCCCGCCTGGCGCATGTTGACCTCGGCGGCCTGGACCCCCGGCTGAAGACGTGCCGCTTGCTGGCCGCCACCGATGTCACCAACTCCCTGTGCGGGCCAGAGGGAGCCTCCGCCGTCTACGGGCCGCAGAAGGGGGCGACGCCGGCTATGGTGGACGAGCTTGACGCCGCCCTGCGACGCTTCGGCGAAATCATCCAGCGCGACCTGGGGGTAGACGTGCTCTCTCTGCCCCGCATGGGCGCTGCCGGGGGGGCCGGCGCGGGCCTGTACGCCCTGCTGGGCGCAGTCGTAGACTCCGGCGCGGACATTGTGTGCGACGCCCTGGGGTTGGAGGCGCACCTGTCAGGTGCGGCCTTCGCCGTGGTTGGCGAGGGCCGCATGGACGGCCAAACGGTCTACAACAAGGCCCCCATCGTCGTGGCCCGCCGCGCCAGGGCCCTGGGCGTGCCCGTCGTTGCTGTGGCAGGCTCCCTGGGGCCCGGCTGGCAGGCGGTGCTGGAGCACGGCATCGCCCTGGCCGAGGGAGCCGCTCCCGAAGGTATGCCCCTCGCGGAGGCGATGGCCCGCTCCCACGAGCTGCTAGCGGACGCAGCAGAGCGAGCGGGACGCAAGGCACGAAGCCTGCTTTCCCTTTCCCTGTAGACGCATGGCGCCTGATTCAAGGGGCTTTGCGTAGCAGCTATTCGGAAATTGTCTCTCCGTCCCCACTCTCATGGTCATAAAGGAATTGACCTAACCCCCTTAGAAATTATCTCAAAATGGCTTTTTCACCCCAGCCTGAAGGTCTTTGACAGAATACCC
>JACQUH010000242.1 GCA_016210375.1 Chloroflexota bacterium | reverse complement strand
TCAGAATATCTTCCCCCTCTCCTCCCAGGAGAGGGGGACCACAGGGGGAGAGGTTGGGTCTCATGGGCATCATAATTGCTCAATGACCATAAGGGTGCGGCATCAAGGCAACAATCGCATGTCACAGCCTTTAGGCTGTGGTGACAAGGTTTCTCCCACGGACACTCGGACAACCCAAAGACCCTGCAGATACTCCACACTCCCCAGGAAGCCCGCCCCTGCCCCGGGTATGGTAGAATGGCTCGTGACCCTGTCGGGGCGTAGCTCAGCCTGGTAGAGCGCAGCGTTCGGGACGCTGAGGCCGGTGGTTCAAGTCCACTCGCCCCGATGGTTTCCCTCATGACGTGGCGCGCCCTTGCTGCCTCCGTGCTCTCCCTATGGGCTGGCGTCATAGCGCACCTGGCAGTCCTTTTCCCTTTGCACCTCCTCACCTACCTGACAATCGCCTCCGGCTAGCGTTGGAGTAAATGAGGGGCAAGAGTATGCTATAAGGGGCTGGCGCCTGGCGGGTCAGCGGCGCCTCTCTAGCTAGTACCCAGCGCCTTCAGGGCAACCACTTTGCTACCTCGCAGAAAAGAACAAGACGTGGCCCAGCTACGTTCGGCTGTTGCCGCGCTATACGAGACCCACCATAGCCGGGTGGCCCGTTACCTCACCGTGCGCATCGGGAACTTCCAGGAGGCCCAGGACCTGGCCAGCGAGGTGTTCGTGCGAGCCCTGCGCTCCGCGGACTCCTACAAGGATACGGGAGCGCCCCTGGAGGCCTGGATATTCAAGATCGCGCATAACATCGCGGTGGACTACCTGAGAGCGAAGACCCGCCATCCACCGGCGGTATCGGTGGACGACCTTCTCTCCCTTCCGGCGGAGAACGATGACCCGGGCGAGGGCGTGTACCAGCAAGAGGAAGTGGAGCGCCTTCACAGGGCCATGCAGCGCCTCACCGAGGCGCAGCGCCAGGTGCTGGCCCTACGCTTCAGCAGCGAGCTTTCCTCAGAGCAGGTTGCTCAGGTCATGGGCAAGAAACCCGGCGCAGTGCGAGAGATGCAAAGCGCCGCCATCCGCAGGCTGCGCCAGCTATTGGAAGGGGAGGGGTAGAGGCTCTCAACCCCAGTGGAATCATGGCAAGACACCTTGTGGTGACATTAGACCAGTGCATTGACCTCATCGCCCGTCAAGGGGCGACGGTGGAAGTGTGCCTTGCCCTTTACCCCCAAGAGGCCCAGGAGCTGGAGCCGTACCTGCGTATCGTGGCCCGGTGCGCCAGCGCCTTTGCCCTCTCCCCTTCGCCCGCGACCAAGGAGGCTGGCCGTCAGCGCCTCCAGGCAGAGTTAGCGGCTATTCTTGCCCTTGGTCCTCAAGGCTTCTCCTTTGACGAGGTCCTTGATCGCTGCGTCACCCGCATCCTGGGCGGCGAGACGGTGGGAGCCTGCCTGGCCAGCTACCCGCAGCTTGCCCAAGCCCTGGAGCCTTCCCTGCGGACCGTGGCTCGGGCTACAGGTTCCTTTGCCCTGCCAGGAGACTCGGCAGCCAAGGACCGGGGACGCCTGCGGCTGCGTTCGGAGCTGTCGACCCTGGAGGGTGCCCGCCGCCGGGGGAGGCAGCGCCCCCCCTGGCTGGTGCTGTCTTTTGCCCTCCAGCAGCGGTGGGCTGTGGTCGTTATCTCCGCATCCCTAGCCCTCTTCCTGGGAGGCGTTGGCCTTGTTTCCGCCTCGGGCGACTCCCTGCCTGGCCAGCCCCTCTACTCCGTGAAGCGGGCCGCGGAAGAGGTGCGCCTGGCGCTGGAGTTCTCGCCCCAGGGCAAGGCCGAGCGGTACATGGCCTACGCGGAGCGACGGGGTGAGGAGATGGGCGCCCTTATCCAACAGGGCAACCCTAGCCAGATAGCCCCCGCCCAGCAGAACCTGGAGCGCAACCTGGCCAGCGCCGCCTCCATCGCCACGGGGCTCCAGGACCTCCGCTCCGTTTCGGACCTGCAAAGCAAGCTGGAGCAGAACGCCTCCAACGTCCTTGCCCGCCTGCAGACTTCCCTGGAAAGCTCCCCCAAGGGGGCGCGCCAGGCCGCTGGAGAGAGCTTTATAGCCGTGGGCGCGGTTTACGGCGAAAGGCTACAGACGGTGTCGGCCCTGGCCCCTAAAGAGGTAGTATCCGCAGGTGTCTTGCAGCTCAGGGCCACTGATCCTCCGCCGCCCGGGGTGCAAAGCATCCTTGTGGAAGTGGGCCAAATTGAGGTGCACCGTGCAGACTGGGCTCAGGACAGGTGGCTCTTCATCACTATTCACCCCCAGCAGTTTGACTTGCTGGACCTTGGGGATGTGCAGCGGTTCCTTGGCGAGCTGGAGATACCCACTGGGGTCTACACCAAGTTGCGGTTGTCCATCCAGGAAGCCAACGTGGTAGTGGAGGGAGTCTCCCACCCCGTGAAAGTGCCCAGCAAGACGCTACACCTGACCCGCCCCTTCCGGGTGGAGGAGGGCAAGACTACTGTGGTAGTGCTGGACTTTGACGGCGCCTCCTCCCTGCGGACTACTGGAAAAGACACCTACGTCCTGACGCCCCAGGTGCAGGTGCTGGCGCGGGAGCCGGAGCAGCGGGAGCGCGTCCAGAAGAGGCAAGAGGAGCCCGCCCCTGCCGCCTCCCGCACCCAGGGGCCCGCCGCCCTTACCGGAGCGCCTGGTTTGCAAGGCAAGGGGGAGCGCCTTGAGATAGAGGGGGAGGTGCGGCAGCTTACCAGCGATTCCCTGCAGGTTGGCAACAAGGTCATCGCCATACCGCCCAGCTCCGGCATCAAGGAGCTGCTTTCCGAAGGGCAGCGGCAGAAGCTGGAGGTGCAGGTGCAGGCCGACGGCACGTTTCTGGCCCGGGAGGTGAAAGGCGATGGGGATGGCCTCATGGCCGCCGAGAGCAGCGCGATCGGCCTCGGAAAGCGGGAGGTTCAGAGCGTCAGGCCTGCGCTAGAGAGCTTCAAAGGGGTTGTCCAGGCCCTGTCGCCGGGCCTCTGGAACATCTCAGGACGCAATGTGTACATCGGTAGTGAGACCGTCGTCACCGGCACGCCGGCCGTGGGCGCCGGGGTTGAGATACGGGGCATGGCCCAGGGGGATGGCTCGCTGCTGGCGGTTATGGTAGCAATACACAATGCACCGCCACAGCCAGCCGACGGTGGCAGCGGCCCCGACAAAAGCACGGGAGAGCAGGGCCAGTCCACCCCTGACAGGGGCCAGACTGGCTCCAGCCAGGGCCAAGAGCAGAACGGCGGCCAGCTTCAGAGAGCGGTACACCTGAAGGGTACCCTGAAGGTCCAAGGGCCAGGGCGCTGGGCGCTGGACGGCCGTACCGTCGTCATGGACTATCGGACGGAGGTGAAGGACAGCCTTCGCAGAGGTGATCTGGTAGAGGTGGACGGTGTGGAGCTGCCCGATGGCACCGTTCTCGCCACAAGGATTGTGGCATTGCCGCCGCCGGGAACTCCCCAGGAAGCGCCTTCTGCCGCACCTACGCCAACGCCCGGGATACGCCCTGCCTTCCCTATAGCAACGATACCCGGGATAAACAGGGAGCCGCAGGCCACGCCCACGCCTACCCCGGTGCGGCAGGAGCTGAACCAGAAACCCACGCCCACGCCGGAGACCCGCCTTCCTGTCCTCGCCAGCCCAACGCCTGTGACGAATCGCCTGCCCGAGGCTATACTCACGCCAACCCCCGTGCGGCAGGAGTCAAATCGGAGAGCTCCCTCGACGCCTACCCCGACCCCAACCCCTCCCTCTTTGACAGCCATTTCCAGCCCCAGAGAGGTCAGACTGGAAGGCATCATCAGAGGTATAAGCAGCGCGACCATTGTGGTTGATAATCGGCGGGTCCTGGTCACCCCTTCTACGAAGGTGGAGGGTAACCTTGCCCTAGGCGCCAGGGTCAAGGTTGAAGGGACTGTTGACCAGAACCAGTCCCTTGTAGCCAAGCGCATCGTAGTGGAAAGCTGAAACACGGCCAGGCAACAGCGTAAGCCGCCTTTTCACCGTTCACGTCCGCAGGTTGCCGCGGGCCAACGTCGTTGAAATTACAGGCACGGACAGGCCTTGACGGGTCCTGGTACACGGCGGCAACAGCGTGCCTCCTTTCCCCGGGACATTAGTAACTATCTCACGACCTTTTTGGGTACCGCCCCCTGAAGGGGGCGGCATGAT
>JACQUH010000238.1 GCA_016210375.1 Chloroflexota bacterium | reverse complement strand
TCCTTCGACGGGGCTCCCCGACACGTCGAGGGCCTTCGGCAGGACAGGCTTCGCAAGGGGGACAAGGGTAACCGCCCTTCCCCCACCACCAGCATGGAGATCCCATCGTGCACTTGGTT
Organism: Chloroflexota bacterium; assembly: GCA_016210375.1. GTDB lineage: Bacteria > Chloroflexota > Dehalococcoidia > Lucifugimonadales > JACPCL1 > JACPCL1. The sequence continues at coordinate 4,412 of JACQUH010000238.1, read as the reverse complement.
TAGGTGCCCCTCAACCGTGGGTCCAGCGCCTCCCGGAGGCCATCGCCCACCAGGTTCACGGCCAAGACTGTGAGGAAGATGGCCATGCCAGGGGCAAAGGACTCGACGAGGTTTATCTCCATGTAGGGATACCCTTCCCGGAGCATGGAGCCCCAACTGGGCAACGGCGGCCGGACGCCAACACCCAGGAAGCTGAGGGATGCCTCGCCAAAGATCGCAAAGCCAATGGAAATGGCGGCCTGAACGATCAACGGTTGGATGGCATTGGGGAGGATGTGGACAAGGGCAATGCGAGCACCAGACACACCCATGGCCCGGGAGGCGAGCACGTAGTCATTCTCCTTCACCGATAGGGCCGCGCCCCGCATGAGCCGCGCATCCCGAGGCACACCGGATACTGCAAGGGCAATCATCACCGACCCCAGACTGGCACCCAAGGCGGCGCTGATGGACACGGCCAGGAGCAGGGCCGGAACGGAGAAGACGGCGTCCATGGCCCGCATGATGACCTCATCCACGATCCCTCCGCGGAATGCGGCCAGCAGACCGAGAGGGACCCCGATGGCCAGCGCGAGGCCCACGGCACCCAGCCCCACTTGGACAGACACCCTGGCGCCGTAGACCAGGCGGCTGTACATGTCCCGGCCGAGGTAGTCCGTGCCCAGCCAGCTCTGCGTCGACAATCCCCGATGATTCCGGTAGGGCTGGGTCTTGATGGGGTCACGGGTGGCGATGAGCGGAGCAAGGATGGCGGCCAGGAGGACCACCAGCATGACGACGGTCGCGACGGCGTTGACCCTTCTTCTCATCACCCGCCGCAGGACAGACCCTCTCCCGAGCCACCGCTCCAGGCTCCTCAGCGGGAACGCCGGCGCCTCTCTCCGGGCTTCACTTCCCATGGAACGGCCTCATGCATACCTGATACGCGGGTCCAGGATCCCGTATGCAACATCCACCAGGAGATTCACCGTCAGCACCGTACCTGCAAACACCACCAGCAGCGCCTGAATAGCCGGAATGTCGCGGACGATGGCGGACTGCACCGCCATCTGTCCGAGACCGGGCAGTCCAAAGATGATCTCGGTGATCGCGGTACCGCCCAACAGCCTGGCCACCGTGAGCCCGAGCACCGTGATCACGGGGATCATGGCGTTCTTGAGGCTGTGGCGGAGGAGCACTCGCCCCTCGGCCAGCCCCTTGGAGTACGCAGTGCGGATGTAGTCTTGCCGGAGCACCTCCAGCATGGCGGACCGGGTCTGCCGCGTCAGGTTCGCAGCGCCGGTGGCGCCCGTCATGATCATGGGCAGGATCATCCCCTTCAGGTTCAGCACAGGGTCCTCTGCGAAAGGGACAAAGCCCTGAGAGGGGAGCCAGCCCAGGCGCACGGCAAAGACGTAGATGAGCATGACGCCCAACCAGAACGGGGGCAGCGCCGCCCCTGCAATGGCGAAGACCGTGCCCACGTTGTCCCCAATGGAGTTGGGCCGCGCCGCCGAATAGATGCCTATGGGCAACGCGATGAGCAGCGCAACCACCAGGGCACCGGTGGCAAGCTCCAGCGTGACCGCCATCCGGCTGCGCAGCACAGAGGTCATCTTCTCGTTGGTGCGTATCGAGTATCCCAGGTCCCCCGTCAGGACACCGCCGATCCAATGGCCGTACTGTACGTAGACGGGGTCGTCCAGCCTCAGTTCCTTCCGGAAGTGCTCTACGAGCTCCGGGTCCGCCGAATCACCCAGCATGTAGCTCACCGGGTCGCCGCCTGGCGCCAGAAGGGCCATGGCGTAGACCAGCACGGTGACAATAAACACCGTCGGCAGGAAGGACATCAGGCGCCGCATGATGAACCGCTTCATCAACGTCCCCCAGGGTGTGGGGTGCAGAACCTTTCTCGCGCGGGAGGCTACCTATCCACAGGGAGTCGCCGTCGTTGCGGCGACTCCCTGTGGATAGTCGGTTTCAGCAAGGTAGCCAGCCAGATCGTGGCCTGTCCCGCTACTTGTCCAGCCAGACCTTGAACCACTGGGAGGTACCGCCGGAGGGGTGCTCCGCGTAGTCCTTCACGTAGTTGCGGTAGATCGTGAACTCCTTCTCCTGGAACAGGAAGATGGCCATGGCGTGCTCATCGATGAGGGCCTGAGCGTCACGGTAGATCTTGGCTCGCTTCGCGGGTTCCGTGACCGGGGTTGTCCTTCCCTGGTCCAGGAGCCCGTCGATCTTCTGGGTCACCGCGGGGTCCAGGAAATCCTTGTACATGAAGCTGGCAGCCTGCGAGTAGAAGTGGTCCCGCGGCACACTGTCCAGGTCTGGCACGCCGCTGCCCCACAGGGTGTAGTAGGAGGAGGTGGACTTGTCGATGCGGAACAGACGGCTGGACTGGTTGCTCAGGCCTATTTCCAGCTTCGCGTCAATCTTCAGCTCCCTGAACTGGTCCGCCATCAGGGTCATGATGGGTTGCCGCTCCTCGCCGCGTGCCCACGTGACTTTCTCCAAGGTGAAGCCGTTGGCGTAGCCTGCTTCCTTCATGAGCGCCTTGGCCCCCGCCATATCGTAGCCATTCCCCTTGTAGTTGGGGTCCCAGGCCCAGGGCCAGGCGGGTCCGATGAAGCCGTTGAGAGGTGTGGCTTGACCAAACAGGGTCCCCTGGATCAGGGCGTTGCGGTCTATGGACATGGACATGGCCTTGCGCACCTTCACGTTGTCCAGGGGAGGGAACCTGGGGTTCAGGAACAGGGTGGCCACCGTGGTCGCGTAGCGCTCGTAGATGACAGTCGCCCGCTCATTCTTGAGCTGCTCGCGGTCCAGGGCCGTCGCCATGAAAATGTCGGCATCCCCGGCACGGTAGGAGGCAAGGCGCACCGCCGGGTCCACGATGAAGAGGATCCTGAAGCTGTCCACGTACGGATACTTGCCGTGACTGAACCCCTTGTCCCACTTCTCCAGCTCCAGGTAGCTGTCCACGACGACCTTCTTTACCTTGAAGCTGCCGGCGCCTACAGGGTTGAGCTGGCGGTCGGTCTTGGACACAGTGTCCCTGGCGGTGGGAGAGAAGACGAACCCCGGCCGTACCGCCATGAAGGGGATGATCAGGGCGTCCGCCGTGGTCATGTTGAGCTTGACGGTGTACTCATCTGGGGTGTCGATGCTGGCAATGGTCTGGATGGCCGAACGCTGCTCGTACTTGTTGTCCGCGTTCAGCTTCCACTGCAGGTCGTTCTTCACGGCGGCGGCGTTGAAGGGGGTGCCGTCGTGGAACTGGACGCCCTGCTCCAGGCGGAACGTCACGGTCTTGCCGTCCGCGGATACCTCCCAGGACTTGGCCTGGGCAGGCGAGATCGTGCGGTCGGGCTCAATGACGACCAGCCCGTCGTAGATCGGGCCCATCTTCTCCAGGTCGCCGCCGGTGTTGGACTGGAGCACGTCGAGGTCGTGAATGCTCGTGGGCTTCACCCACCGGAGCGCGCCGCCGCGCTTGGCGCTGGGGGCGGGCGTCGCCGTTGCCGTAGGCTTGGGCGCAGCCGTGGGCGTAGCCGTAGCCACCGCCGTGGGCGTAGCCGTGGCCGCAGGCCCTGCCGTCGGGGTAGTCCTCGGCGCAGGAGTGGGTGTCGCCGTGGCCGCGGGTGCTGTCGTTGGCGTCGGCGCGGGTCTGGGTGTTGCCGTCGGTGTCGGCGTCGCGGCGCCGCAGGCGCTGGACCACGCCAATGCCGAGACCGCAGCCAGTACATAGACCAGCCTGGGCCACTTCCCAATGCTCACGGTATCCTCCGTACAGACGTTGGACCTTGCGCAACTCCCCATCAGGAACGGGGAAGCGGTGGTTTGTCTATCCCGCCGTCGCAGGCTTCCCCGATATCAGCCTCGGCGCGCGACACCAGAAACCCTGGCCGCAGCCGAGTCCACTCGCCCGATCGCCCGAGCAGTCGCCAGCGTCACTCCAAAGCGTTTGCGCGAAACAACGAGAAGGACTGGACCCGAGACCGTTGGAGGAGGGTCATGCAAGACGACCACCGACATGTCCGGCACCACAATGACCGAGGCGCGTGGAACAGCCAAGCCCCGCCCCGGTGCTCTGTCGGACGCCAACCCCAGGGTCCACATGCCTTATGACAAGCCAGGACCTTCCACGGAGCAGGACGGACAGAGCACCGGGGGCGTCCGTAGCCTAGTGGTGTTGCGCCAGGATGTCAATGTTCTCGGTCTTGCGCAGGTAATCGGCGAACCGGTACTTGCTCCTCTGGGTGTCGATGAAGGAGCCGGTCTTCGGCTCCCAGTGGTCATAGACAGGCGGGACCTTCGCCACGATGAAGGAAGGCCCCTTGTACTTCAACGACGCCAGGTACGCCTCCTTGAACTCGGCGAGCGTCCACGCTGTCTTGGAATTCTTGATCCCGGACGCCTGGGCGATCTTGGCC
>JACQUH010000245.1 GCA_016210375.1 Chloroflexota bacterium | reverse complement strand
CCTCGCTGATGGCGATGCCCAGGCTGCCAGGCGAATCGGGGTGCTCCGCCAGGATGCTTCGCCCGCCCTCGGTGTCGGTGCTAGGGCTGGCAACCACCGATGCTCCCCAGGTCTCCATCATGGAGCGCCGGTAGGGCTTCTGCTGGTAGCTGACCTTCACCATGTACACCTTGCACTCCAGGCCAAACTGCTTGCAGGCAAAGGCCAGGGCGCTGCCCCACTGGCCGGCGCCGGTCTCGGTGGTGAGGCGCTTGACCCCCTGGGCCTTGTTGTAGAATGCCTGGGCCACGGCGGTGTTGGGCTTGTGGCTGCCCGCCGGGCTGACCCCTTCGTACTTGTAGTAGATGCGGGCGGGTGTGTCCAGCGCCTTCTCCAGCCGGTGCGCACGGAAGAGGGGCGTCGGCCTCCACAGGCGATACACCTCCCGGACTTCGTCGGGGATCTCAATCCACCGCTCGCTGCTGACCTCCTGGCCTATAAGGGCCATGGGGAACAGCGGGGCAAGGTCGCTGGGGCCTATAGGCTGCTTGGTGCCGGGGTGCATGACCGGCGGCAGCGGTTTGGGCAGGTCGGCCTGAATGTTGTACCAGGCCTTCGGGATGTCCTTCTCCTCCAGGAGCACCTTTGTATCAGCCATGGAAACCTCCTCTTTCTTGGTTCTTGTGGCGGTCAGAGTCTATGCCGCCCAGTCTCACGCGAACAGCTACCCTGGCCTGGCCGAGAATAGCTCTTCCAGGACCTGGCTGATCCTCGCCCTGACGGCCCCTTCAAAGGGGCGGAATGGTAGAGGTATGGCCACCTCCAGCACAACATGGGACTCGGTGGCCGCCAGCGTACCCTGGAACTGGTGCCCCACCGCCCTGAAGCTGAACCGCATCGCGTCCCCCTCCCATGCGGCATCCACCTGACTGACGGTGCCGCCGTACTGCCGCACGAGGGCAGGCACCACGTCCTGGACCCGGGCCCTGGCGGCCTCTTTCGTGAGGGTGTGCGTGTGGGTCACCTTCATAGCTGTTGCCTTCATGCAGGAGTTGCACCGGGACGCGCCTTGCAGGGCAAACAAAAAGGCCCCACCCATAAGGGGCGGGGCCTTGCCGCGTTGCCACCCTTTTCGTCTCCCGAAAGACCGGAAGACCTCGTTCCAGCGTCGTCCTGCCATGCAGGAGTAACGCCTGGGCCTGTAACGGAGCCCTTCCGTTAGCGCCTACACCCTCATCTGCGGAGGGATCGGGCTACAGCTCCCGGACCCATTCAACACTTCCGCCTGGCGCCGGTTCTCACCATTCATCCCGATGTCATCGGGACTGCCCCGGCTCTCTGTGCCGCGCAAAGTGCCTACTTCTTCCGTTCGCAGCCTTTATACCTATGCTGATAGGGTGAGTATAGAGACGGCCCAGATGCCTGTCAAGTCGCTCAACGCACTACGGGTTGGTACTCCTCCACGAGCTGCTTCTGGCGGGCGTCCAGGGCCGCCTGGCCCCCTGTCACTGGTTCCGCGACCCAGAGGTTCGGCCCGCTGGCGGTGATGTCGGCATTGTCGTTGGCCAGATGCCGAAGCACACGGGTCTTGATGTCTCCACTGGCGCCGATGAAGACAGGGGCATTATCCCTGAACAGGCCGTAGACTCCTGGCCTGAACCCAGGAAAGGCAAGTACGTCCTTCCTTGTGTAGGGGCGCATATCACCTTGAAAGGGCATGTTTCCCTCCTTCGCCAAGGATCCGGAGCCGGCCTTCATCACAGCAAGCTGGAAGAACTCCCACCAGGACGGCCGGCCTTCTCAATGAGCATGACGAAGGCACTCCTTGCCGGCACAGCCGCCTTGCCACAGCGATAGTTATACTCCATCTTGCCCATTTCCGCAACGGATGGCAGCAGGTTGTCCCCCTTTCATTGCCGCAGGCAAATGCTGGGGCGAAAGCGAACCATGGAGAGGGGTGCAATGGGGGTAAGGTGCTTGTTGCTGGACCGCGAGTGTCCCTGCCAAGAAAAGGGGGGCGTGGGCCCTCACCCTTCAGGGTCCACAAGGGCCAAGGATAGGAGACCGCTATCCTGAGAGCTTGAAGCCCACCAGCTCGGCGTTCACCACCAGCCTGTGGGAGTACGTGAAGAGGGGAACACAGGTTACGAGGGTTATGGAGGCCCTGTCCGACTCGGTGATGCGCAAATCCTCCTTGGGAACAACATATGTCCCCTCGGGGAAGGCCTCGAACAGGTAGCTCCCTCTAGGCGACTCCAGAACTATGAAGACTCGCTCGCCTTTGCGCAGCAGTTCGGGGGTGCGGGGCAGATCCCTGAATACGGACCCCTCGTTAATAATTGGAGTCGCCAGGTGGCCAAAGTACCAGCCGGTGCCGCCCTCGCCAGGGTTGGCGGTAGTTGGGATGTGCCCCACCACTCTGTTGGGCGTTTCGTATTCCCGGGAGTCACCCAGGTCGCGGATCGCCAGGTCCTCGACCTGAGCGTCCACCTCAATGCTGGGGATCCACATGCGCGTAGCCTGGGGCAAGGTCCCCACTGGTGCCAGGCCCCGTGGGCTGACAGGGGCAAACCCTCTGACCAGCTCGGAGTACTCGTACTCTTCCAGGGGTGGAGCCCACGGCTGGGCCCAAGCCTGGAAGGGCAGCAAGGCGCCGGGGTACAGGGCGAAGGCCGCGGGGTTGGCAGCAGCGCCGGACTCAGAAGAGGACTGGCCCGCACCGCCGGCGGTGCCAGCGGCGGCCAGGTCGGTGAGGGTGGCCGGCCCTTGCACGCCTTGGGAAGGCAACCCTTGGGTAAAGGTGAGTCCAGCCAGTCCACGGGTGGCCAGCTTGCTGTAGCCCAGGTACCCGACCCCCAGGAGGGCAAGACCGGCCCCAAGGAGGACAAAGGCCCACGCCACGAGACGGGGGGCCTGTCTTAGGGCGCCAGGGACGCTCACCATATCCATTGGCCCTGCGTTTCTCGCCAGGCCATGCCGCCTCTGCTAGCCGTACCCGGTCCCAGTTGGCAGCAGGCACCCTCCCGGGCTATCAGCCTGGATAGAAGGGTGCTCACCTTGGCAGGAGTTGCTCGGGCTTGCGGGGGATAGCCTAGGCGGAGGGCCCTAGCGCATCCGGGGGACGTGTCCTGCGCCGTTGGTGATCGGCTCGTTCAGGTAGACGTCCCCATTTCGTATCTTGATGTTGAAGCCGCAGTCTGGGTTGGTGCACACCCAGGCCTTGTAGTGTATCGGAGCGCCCTGGCTCCCGAAGTCCGACAGCGGGACCAGGTCCCCAGTTCCACACTTCTGGCAATGAGGTAGTGTAGCCTCCACTGAAACCTCCTCACGAACCTTCCTATCAGAGTTTGAGAAGTATATCACGAACTGCAAGTCTTCGCTAGCCTTCGCCCACCCTCGCCCGCCGCCTTGGATAGTATGTCGCACCTGTGCTGCTAAGCTGGCTCTCTATCAGGCTCATAGCCTCCACCAGGAAAGCAGGAAAGGCACGGGCGCCTACCTCCTCCAGTCCCCTGGCGAGGGCGGAAAGCTGAGGCGTACTGAGCCGGCCGTTGACCCTCCCCAGGGTCAAATGAGGTGAGAAGTCCCTCTCCTCGGCGGGAAAGCCCAGGTCCACCAGGGCATCCTCTAGCCTGCCTTGCACTCTGGCCAAGGCGCCAGTTTCCCCATCCAGGCCAAGCCATGCCACCCGGGGCGAGCGCATGTTCGGGAAAGCGCCTGCCCCCCGGACCTCCAGGCAAAAAGGGGGGATGCTTCCCGCCACAAGGGTCAACGCATCCCCGATGGCCTCCATTTGCTCCTCGGGGGTCTCGCCCAAGAACTTCAAAGTCAGGTGGACGCCTTCGGGCCGCACCCAGCGCACACCCACGGGTACGCGCCGGGACAGGTCGCCCAGGACCTGTTCAACGAGGCCTCGCACGGGGGCCGGAAGCTCCACGGCGATGAAGAGGCGCAGCTTGCGAGTAGTCATCTTGGCGGGCCAAGGCGGGATGGCAAGAACATCGCACCGAGTATAGCGCGGCCAGGGCGCGGGAGAAAGGGAGGCCATTGACAGCCTTACTCCACCAGTTTACTCTGCCCTCACACGCACCATTGTTTGAGGAGCCTGCACCATGACATACGAAGGCATGATGGCTGAGACCGTCCGGATCGCTGGACACCAGGGCGACCCCATTGACGCCTACTTCTCGCGACCCCTGGGGAGCGGCCCCTACCCTGGCGTGGTGGTCATCCACCACGCCCCGGGGTGGGACGAGGGCGTCAAGGAAATCACCCGAAAGCTTACCCACCACGGCTACGCTGCAATCTGCCCAAACTTGCACCATCGGGAAAGCCTACAGAACCCCGGGGCCGGCCCCGACGACGCCGCTGCTGCCGTCCGCACCGCGGGCGGCGTCCCCGATGACCGCTGCCTCGGCGACATCCAGAGCGCGGTGGACTACCTGCGGGCCCTCCCTTATGGGAGCGGCAAGATCGGAGTGATTGGCTACTGCTCCGGCGGCAGGCAGACCTACATGGTGGCCTGCAAAGTCCAGGGCCTCGCCGCGGCGGTGGACTGCTACGGCGGCGGCGTTGTGATGACCCCAGAGCAACTGACCCCGAACATGCCTGTTGCGCCCCTGGACATGACCAGAGACCTGGGATGTCCACTGCTGGGCCTCTTTGGAGCAGACGACCCCCGGCCCTCCCCAGCCGACACCGAGACCACAGAGCGCGAGCTGAGGCGCCTGGGCAAGACCTACGAGTTCCACACCTACCCCAACGCCGGCCACGGCTTCTTCCATCCAGAGCGTCCCGGCTACCGGCAGCACGCCGCCGAAGACGGCTGGCAGAGGATCTTTGCGTGGTACCACAGATATCTCGCGTAGAACCCGAAGGCCATCGGACAGAAGAACTAATGAACCGTAGGGGCACGATATGTCGTGCCCCTACTTAGAAACTATCTCAAAAATCGTTTTGGCGCCGCCCCGTGATGGGGGCGGCATCATGCCCCAGCCTTATTGTCATTGACCACATAATCTGCCAATGGGTTCCTACCTAACCCCCTCTGGCTCCCCCTTCCCGCACGGGAAGGGGGAGGAGACTGGTATTACCCTGTCGGATGCGGCAGGGCCGAATCAGAAAGTTTCCTTTAATAACTGTCCCATCTCCTTTGCGGAGTGGGGACTACAGGGGGAGAGGTCGGGTCTCAT
>JACQUH010000244.1 GCA_016210375.1 Chloroflexota bacterium | reverse complement strand
CGCGCCGCAAGCTCCCCTTCGGCATCGGCCAGCAGGGCAAGTCCTTCCGCAACGAGATTACCGTCGGCAATTTCATCTTCCGCACCCGCGAGTTCGAGCAGATGGAGCTGGAGTTCTTCGTCCAGCCCGGCACGGACGACGACTGGCACGCCAAATGGATTGCTGCCTTTCAGGACTGGTTCCAGGCCATGGGCATCGCCCCGGACAAGCTGCGCGTCCGCCCCCACGAAAAGGCGGAGCTCTCCCACTACTCCAAGGCCACCTCGGACATCGAGTACGCCTTCCCCTGGGGTTGGGGCGAGCTGATGGGCATCGCCAACCGAAGCGACTACGACCTCACCGTCCACTCTAAGGCCACCGGCGTCAAGCTGGAGTACTTTGATCCCGACACGTCGGGACACGTCGTCCCCTACGTCATCGAGCCGGCCTGCGGCGTGGACCGCATCCTCCTCACCCTGCTCATTAACGCCTACGCCGAAGAGGAAGCGCCCACCGGCGAGGGCGAGGGCAAGACCGAGAAGCGCGTCGTCCTGCGCCTGCACCCGTCCATCGCGCCCGTCAAGGTCGCCGTGCTGCCCCTCTCCCGCAACGCCAGGCTCGCCCCCAAGGCCCGCGAGGTCTACGACCTGGTGCGCAAGCGCTTCGTCGCCCAGTACGACGACGCCCAGAGCATCGGACGCCGCTACCGCCGCCAGGACGAGATCGGCACGCCCCTGTGCGTCACCGTGGACTTCCAGACCGTGGAGCAGGATAACGCCGTCACCATCCGCGACCGGGATACTATGCAGCAGACCCGCGTGCCGATCACGGAGCTGGTCGCCGCGCTCAGGGAGAGGCTGAACAGGTGAGCGGCGTGCAGGGGGCCTTGGCCCTTTGCTGGGAAGCGTGAGGGTGTCTGTCGCGAAGAAGACGTAAGGAGAGTTCAACAAGAATTGGCAGCATCCAGGGAAGGGTCCCGCCGCTGGAAGATGGACGCGCCAATGCTGCCCGTCCTGCCAGACAGCCTCGCCGCCCTGGTCGCCGGGTACGCATGGCGCCCCATTGCAATTGGGGCGTCCTCTGCCAGGACGTTCCGCCTTGAGAGGCCGGGAGGCCCAACCCTCTTCCTGAAGACGGATGGCAGCGACCCGGGGAAACGGCTCCTTTCGGAGGAGAAGGCGGTACTGGATTGGCTCCAGGGCAGGTTGCCCGTCCCACAACTTCTGGCCTTTCTGGAAGCCGAGGGCCACGCCTATCTGCTCACCTCGGGGCTCCCCGGCAGGGATGCGGCTTCCCTGGAAGGGGCCATAGCTCCTGGCAGGCTGGCGTCGTTGCTGGGGCAGGGGCTCAGGGCCATCCATTCCTTGCCTTCCCAGGGGTGCCCTCTTGACCGTTCCCTGGATGTGGAGATTGCCATCGCGCGGCGCAACGTGGCCCAGGGCTGGATTGACGAAGGGGATTTTGATCTCCAGCGGCAGGGGCGGAAGGCCACCGATCTCCTGGACGAGCTGCTCTCTACCCATCCATCCCGGGAGGGCGTGGCCTTCACCCATGGCGACTACTGCTTGCCCAACGTCATCATCAGCAGGGGCGCCATTAGCGGCTTTGTGGACTGGAGCAGAGGCGGCGTGGGTGACCCCTACCGGGACATCGCCCTGGCGATCAGGAGCATTGGCCGCAACCTTGGCCGGGGATTTGAGCAGGACTTCTTTGATGCCTATGGCCTGGCCTCACCGGACTGGGACAGAATCTCGTATTTCATGCTCCTGGACGAGTTCTTCTAGCCCCCCGCGCATGGTGTCATCCCCGGCGCAGCGCCTCCAGGTTCACGCAGCTTGGCATGGGCTCACCCCGCAGGCAGGCCAGGATGTTGCGGGCAGCCAGCACCGCCATGGCCGTGCGCGTCTGGGTGCTGGCGCTGCCAATGTGGGGCGTCACCACCACCGTGGGCAGCGTCAGCAGCGGATGGTCCGGCGGCAGCGGCTCCGGCTCCGTCACGTCCAGGCCCGCGCCCCAGATCACACCGTCCCGCACCGCCTCGTAGAGCGCCATGTTGTCCACCACAGGCCCCCGGCTGGTGTTGACGAGGATCGCCGCCGGCTTCATCACCTCCAGCTCCCGACGTCCAATCAGGTGATGCGTTTCCGGTGACAGGGGCGTGTGGATGCTCACGTAGTCCGCCGCCCGCAGCGCCAGGGCAAGGTTGGGGCGCCAGTCCAGGCCGTACCGTTGCTCCAGGTTGGGCTTGCGGGTGCGGCTGTGGTAGCACACCTGCATGTCAAAGCCCAGGGCGCGCTTCGCCACCTCCAGCCCAATCTGTCCCAAGCCGATGATAGCCAGCGTCGCCCCGTGGATGTCCCTTCCCACATAGCTCAGGGGGTGCCAGTTCATCCAACGGCCCGCCCGGACATCCCGATCGCCCTCTGGAACCCGGCGCGCCGTCGCCATTATCAGGGCGAAGGCCAGATCGGCGGTGGTCTTTTCCAGCACCTGGGGCGTGTTGCTCACGGCGACGCCCAGTCGGGTCGCCGAGGCCACGTCAATGTTGTTGTAGCCCACGGCAAAGTTGGCCACCACCTTCAGCCGGCCCCTTCCTGCCTCCAGCAGTTCGGAATCGCCAGCGTCCTCAATGGTGGTCAGGAGGGCATCGCACTGCCCTGCTCTTTCCAGCAACACTTCCCGGGAAGGCTTGGTGTGGTCTGGCCATACTTCCAGGTCGGTCTCGGCTGCCAGCAGCTCCTGGGCCTCCCTGGGCAGCACCCGGGTGGCAAAGACCTTGGGCATAGGCATGGTGTGGCTCCTCTTCAGATTGCGGCTATTGTATACGGCTAGGCAACTGGGCAAAAGGGCCAGGCACCCTTACGCCAATCGGACAGAGGGCAGTTGCAAGCTCTGCCGGCTTGCCCTATGCCCCATGCCCTATGCCCCATGCCCTATGCCCCATGCCCTATGCCCTATGCCCCCTGGTGTATACTGCCCACACATTAGTGATCGTAGGAGGCCCTCATGGTGCTGCTCTTGGGAGATAAGGAAGTCAACCAGCTCATGACAATGCAGGAGTGCGTGGAGGTCATGGACGACGCCTTCAAGCAGGCAGGCGGCGGTCTCACCTGGAACCGCTCCCGCTCCCGGATCCGCATGCCCCGGGGGTTCCACCACCTGATGGCCGCCGCCGTCCTGGGGAGCAAGGTCTTCGGGCTGAAGACCTACACCAGCTTTCCAGCGGGCACCCGTTTTACCACCCTCCTGTACGACAGCGAGACGGGGGATATCCTGGCCATTGTCCAGGGCGGGCGCTGCTCCCAGATGCGCACCGGGGCCGTCAGCGCCGTGGCGACGAAATACATGGCGCGGGAGAACGCCGCCACCGTTGGCATCATCGGGACCGGCTTCCAGGGCCGCGCCCAGCTAGAGGGCGTCTGCGCCGTCCGGAACATCCGCTCCGTCAAGGCCTACGACCGCGTGGAGGACGCCTGCAAGAAGTTCGCCCAGGAGATGTCCGGGGCCCTGGGCATAGCGGTCACGCCCGCGGCCAGCGCCCAGGAGTGCGTCCAGGGTGTGGATATCGTCATCACCATGACCACCGCGCGGGAGCCAGTGCTCCTGGGCGCATGGCTGGAGCCGGGGCAGCACGTCAACGCCGCCGGCAGCAACCACTGGATCCGCCGTGAAGTGGACGATGACGTTATCCGCCGCGCCAGCATCGTCGTTGTGGACAGCCTCCCCGACGCCCAGGTGGAGGCTGGCGACCTGCTGTACCCCGTTGAGCGCGGCGTTATCCGTTGGGACCAGATCCACGAGCTGGCTGCCGTAGCTGTGGGCCGCGTCCAGGGCCGCCACGCAGATACGGACATCACCCTGTTTGAGTCCCAGGGCATCGCCGTGAGCGACGTTGCCGCCGCGGCATACGTCTATAGGAAGGCCATCGCCTCGGGCCAGGGGACCGAGCTGCCCCTTGCGCCATAGCGCATCTGTGCTTGCGGCAAAGGTCATTCACCAGCCTTTCATGGTGTATCCTTACTCCGTTCCACCAAGCAGACCAAGCAAGGAGAGGGCCATGCCAACCATTGAAGAGATGAAGCAGGCAGCCATCGCCGCCATTGAGGAGCGCAAGGAGGAGATCATCGGCGTCGCCAGGACCATCCTCCAGAACCCGGAGACGGGCTTCACCGAGCAGAAGACCTCGCGCCTGGTGCAGCAGAAGTTCGGGGAGATGGGCATCCCCTTTCAGGGGGGCCTGGCCATCACCGGCGTCAAGGGCATGGTCCAGGGCAAGGCGGGCCCCGGGCCCACCGTCGCCGTTTTCGGCGAGCTGGACTCCCTGCGCGTCCTGGAGCACCCCTTCCACGATGATGTGACCGGCGCGGCCCACGCCTGCGGCCACCATTGCCAGGTGGCTAACATGATGGGGGCCATGGTCGGCGTTATGGCCCCCGGCGTCATAGACCACCTCTCCGGGCGCATCGCCCCCATCGCCGTGCCGGCGGAGGAGTTCATAGAGGTGGAGCGCCGCATGAGGCTGCGGGACGAGGGCAAGATTGAGTTCATGGGGGGCAAGCAGGAGTTCATCAAGCTAGGTGTCTTTGACGACGTGGACATGGCCATGATCAGCCACACCAGCTCCGAGCAATTCAAGCTGGGCATCGGCGGCACCAGCAACGGCCACGTGGTCAAGTTCGTCCAGTTCACCGGCCGGGGCGCCCACGCTGGAGGCGCGCCTCACATGGGCCTCAACGCCCTCAACGCCGCCATGATCGCCCTCTCCGCCATCAACGCCAACCGCGAGACCTTCCGCGACCAGGACACGGTGCGCGTCCACGGCATCCTCACGCGCGGCGGCGACGCCGTCAGCGCCGTGCCTTCCAACGTCACCCTGGAGTGGCGAGTGCGGTCTGGCAACCTGGACGCCCTGGTGGGCAACAGCGGCAAGGTGGACCGCTGCTTCAGGGCTGGGGCGCTGGCCGTGGGCGCCCAGCTCAGCATCACCAACATCCCGGGCTACCTGCCCATGCGCAACAACGCCATCATGCAGGAGCTGTACACCCGCAACGCCAGGGAGCTTGTGGGCGAAGACGCCGTGCTGGTCCGGCCTGCCACTCACAACGGCGGCGGCTCCACCGACATGGGCGACCTGGCGCAGATCATGCCCCTGATCCACCCCTACTGCGGCGGTGCTACAGGGACCGGCCACGGCGCGGACTACGTCATCAAGGACTACGACACCGCCGTCATCGCCGCGGCCAAGGCCATGGCCATGACCGTCATTGACCTGCTGGCCGATGGCGCCCAGAAGGCCAGGGAGGTCAAGGCCACCGACAGGCCGCCCATGACCAGGGAGCAGTACCTGAAGTTCCAGCGGGAGCGGGCCGAGGTGGTGCGGTTTGATGGGGCGAACGGGTAAGACACCCATCTGCAACTCGGGGCATGCGCATGCGGCAACCAGACGACCTCTACGAGACACTTCAGGTTCATCCGAAGGCTGAGCCTGAAGTCATAGCTGCGGCGTACAGGCGACTGGCTCTCAAGTATCACCCTGACCAGAACAAGTCGCCTGAAGCAGCCGAGACAATGAAGCGGCTGAATCACGCGTATGAGATTCTCAGTGACCCGTCCAAACGCGCTGCCTATGACAGTTTGCGAACTCAAGTTGAAGATTCCGGAAGACGCACTTCTACCAGCGCTGGGGCAGAAAGTGTTCAGCCTGCAAGACCATCACCTCCAAGGCGTCAGCCTCCCCCACCAGAACCTAGGGCCACACCCCCAAGTAAGGCACGGCCGTCCACAGACGTAGAAGGGAGACACAGGTTTCCTTTTGTTCCCGCAGGAGGTGTAATACTGGGGCTGATCCTTGTTGCTGGGGTATTGGCTGGAATTGAGCGATGGAATTCCAGGGGTTCCACCCCAACGGCAAAGACCCCATTCCCACCTACAGTAATATCTGCACCAGCGGCGATCCGCTTGGCGACTGCCACGGCACCAGCAAACAACCGAACCCGAACGCCAACCCCGACGCCGCAGCAAACGCCGATACTTGGGGCTGTTGCGGGGCCTACAGCCACAGCTACCAGGACGCCAACACCGACAGCAACGGCAACGCATACCCCAAGGCCCTCTGCCACTCCAACACCCACCGTTACACCTACGCCAACTGTGCCACCAGGTATAGCCGTCGCCACATACAGCGGCACAGGGAAAAAGACAACGCTGCCGTTCACAGTAGGCATGTCACCCTGGCGGCTGAAGTGGACCGCCTCTTCCCCCCTGTCCGTGCGCTTGATGAACGCTGCAACTAGGGGTGG
>JACQUH010000243.1 GCA_016210375.1 Chloroflexota bacterium | reverse complement strand
GGATCATGCTGGGCACCTACGCCCTCTCCGCCGGCTACTACGACGCCTACTATCTGAAGGCGCTCAAGGTGCGTACGCTCATCCGTCGCGAGTTCGAGGACGCGTTCCAGCGCTACGACGTGCTGCTCGGGCTCGTCTCGCCCACGCCCGCCTTTCGGTTGGGGGAGAAGCTGGACGACCCCTTCCAGATGTACCTGAGCGACGTCTGCACCATCCCGGTGAACATCGCCGGCCTGCCAGGGCTGTCCATCCCCTGCGGCTTCGCCGGTGGCCTGCCGGTGGGCATGCAGTTCATCGGCCCCGCCCTGGGCGACGCCACCGTCTTGCGCGCCGCCCACGCCTACGAGCAGGCGACAGAGTGGCACACCAGATGGCCGGAGCTGAAATAGGCCCATAACCCCCTTCCGCCCTTCATCCCTGGGGGGAGGAGAGGGAACAGGAGATGACACGCTTATGCCCTATATGTTCGTCCGCATCACCCTCAACAGCTTTGACCAGTGGAAGGCCGCCTGGGACAGCCCGGAGCAGGCCCAGATCCGCAGGGCGTATGGATGCATTTCGGCAAAGGTCTACCGGGGTCACGAAAGCACTAACGAGGTCATTATCCTTACCCAGTGGCAGGACATGGAGGATGCCCGCGAGTGGGGCATCTCCAACGAGCTGCGGGAGCTGATGCACCACACCGGCGGCGCTGGCCGTCCCGACGTGGTCTACCTGGACGACGTGACGTAACCATCGGCCCGGCCGTCTGGCTGGTGTTGGCGAAGCCGCACCCTGATGGGTGCGGCATGCCGCAGCCCTCCGGCGGCCTGTAGCGGATGTGGTGGGTGAGGGAGATGGCGACCTGACCCCTCACTACCCACCACGGCAAACCTCTGCCATGCTTTGCCGTAACGGAAGGGGTGACTCATGGCTACACAGTTTGTGCTGACAGACTACGTTGAGCAGGCGTTGTCCCAGGCCGTCTACGACAAGCTGGAAGACGGTTCCTTTGCGGGGCGCATCCCTGCGTGCAAGGGCGTCATCGCCTTTGGCAATACCCTCAGCCAGTGCCAGGGGCAGCTCTGCTCCGTCCTGGAGGACTGGATTCTGCTTGGCCTCAAGATGGGACACCCCTTGCCTGTCGTAGCGGGCATTGACCTGAACCCCGATGCATCGGGGCAGCGTGAGCCCGTGGAGACCCTGTAGGCGCCGCGAGTTCATCCGCAGTCTTCGGCGTCTGGGCTTTGACGGCCCCTTTTCCGGTACCCGACACCAGTTCCTTATTTACGAAGGCCACCGCCTCACCGTCCCCTCCAATCCCGAGTACACCGTACCGCAGCTACGGGTGCCGTTACGTGAGGTAGGGGACATCTTGGGCCGCGAGCTTTCCGCCGAAGAATGGATAGCTCTGGTGTGAACCCAGCCCGATGGGCTGCTGTCGCACCCTCATGCCCGTTGTGCACAGCGACCAGTCGCCCCGCTATGAGACGCTGGCTGCGCTGGCAGCGGCGCCGCGCGGCCTGTGGCAGAGGTGGTGGCGGGAGAAACGGATCGCAGAAGCAGTGTTACATCCCAGATATCAGCTTGTGGTACAGGTCATGAGAGCCAATCCAGAACCAGACCACCGTATCTCCATCACGCACTCCCAGAGCGCGATAGTGAAGCCCAATGCGGACTGAGTAGATGGGGCGTGAAGCGTGGACTCGCTTGAACCAAAGGCCAGGATGTTGGGGATTGTCCTGAAAAAGGCGGTACGCCTCCCTCGCTTGGCGCTGGATAGGCTCTGGCAGCTCCGAGAACGCTTTGCGGAAGCCGGCGGTGGTGTGGGAGATCACAGGGCCTCAGGGTTCAGCGGGAGGGTCCGTCCCTGGCGGTGGTCGGCCAGGGCTTGGTCTGCCAAAGACGCCAGCTTTTCCTGGGAGCCGGCAAGCAGGCTTTCCCATTGCTGCTCCGAGGCAAGCTCCTCCAGCAGCCACCGAGCGATGGCGTCCTGCTCCTCCGCCGGCAGCTTGGCGACTTTGGCAAAGACCTCTTCCAGCAGCGTTGTCATAGCGACACCTCTCGCCTATTATAGCATTGGCTGGCACTCCCATCGCCGCACCCTGCGCGGGGGGAAGGCGATGAAAGGGGAGGGATATGAGGGGGAACGGGATGAGACGGAGGGAAGGAGGCTGCTCGTGTCCTTGGCCGTCTAGGACTCGCGATGAGAAGTAAGGCCGCCACCTTGCGGCGCAATCTCGAGCTATGGTAAACTGCTGCCAGTCGGCATAGAACCGACGTTCTCAACGGAGGTGCCATGACTGTTCTGACGATTCGTGCAGAGGATACCGTGGAGGACGGGGTACCCAGCGTAACGGGAACTACTTCGCCGAAGCTTTGCCTAGGCCACGCACGTACTTGCGATTGTTCTCCCAATCATCTCAACTGCATGACAGCGAAGGAATGGATCAAGTGCCAACTAGGGGTATGGCAGTTCTACTATAATGGCCGGGATGTTAGGGACAAGAAGGCACACCCGGCGACCTTTCCAGTATCGCTCGCTGCTAGAGTTATCGAACTCTTCACACACAAGGGTGAGCTTGTGCTCGACCCGTTTGTAGGAAGCGGCACGACACTTGTCGCGGCCCAAGACTTGGGGCGAAACGCAGCGGGGTTCGACCTTTCAGCTACCTATGTGGAGTTGGCCGCTAGCCGCCTGGGCATGAGCATTGATGGCGCGGCGAGGCAGATTGCCATCACTGATGATGCCAGAAACATTCCCGACTACCTGGACGAGGGCAGCATTGCCCTCATCTTCACATCGCCACCGTACGCAAACCTCTTGAACCGTCCACGCCTCAACAAGAGCCGGCGGTCCCGAAAGAACGATCAGTACCTGAAGGTGGAACAGTATTCTCAAGACAGCCGCGATCTCGGTACTCTGCCGCTAGATGAGTACGCCGAGGAGATGCGCAAGATCTTTTCAGCCTTGCTTCCCCTACTGCGGCCCGGCGCACATTGTGTGGTCAACGTTCCTGATATGTGGTGGGAAAACACGCGGATCACAATTCACCTATCCATCATTGAGGCTCTGCGAAAGGCGGGGTATGAGTTCCGCAACACTATTATTTGGGATAGGACGAACATCGTGAACAAGGTGGGCATCTTTGGCTGGCCCAGCAACTACATCACCATGGGCACGACCTTCGAGTACATCCTAGATTTCCGCCGGCCCCCTCTCACATGAATGAGCGGGATGAGATAAAGAAGCTCATGCAGCGAGTGCGGCGAACTCGCGCGCTGCCGTCTTCTGTCAATGTGGTCAAGGAAACGTTCGAAAGGCTTGGCTACACCAGTCCAGGCGTTAATTCGGAGGAAGTCTTGCCTCGATTCAACGAGATGCTACGGAAAGCATGGCTGGAAACACTTCGCACACTGGAAAAGTACGAACAAGGAAGCTACGCTGAAGGAATCCCAGAAGAGTTCATACGAGCCTATCCAAATGAGCTAGCAACAGCGGAACAGACGGCACTTCAACAGGGGTTTGATGCAGGAGTAGTAGTGCTGTTCAAGGGATGGTACCCCCGTCTTCGGCGGGCTTTCCTGAGCGTGAGCCAGGGCAGAATGGCGCGAGGTGGCAAGGACTTTGAATTGCAGATTGAGACTCTTCTTAGTCTCGCAGAAGTGCCCTTCTACTCGCAGGAAAGAAAAGAACGTACGGACCTCATTCTCCCCAATCTTGAGACACACCAGATCAACCGGACTATCTCTGTGGTTGTCTCAGTCAAGCGGACGCTGCGAGAGCGATGGGCGGAGGTGGCCGAGGAACTCTTTAATCTCCGGTCTCCGAATGTGTTCCTTTTCACGGCTGACGACTCTATCTCTGACGACAAAGTGCGGCGCATTTGTGGGCAGTACAACATTCACTTGGTAGTATGGGATGAAGTGAAGGAGAAGCGCTTTCCTGATCAACCACTTGTCCTGGGGTACACGGAGTGGGCGGTGAAGCGGCTGGATGTCCTGCGTCAGCGTTGGAAGTAACGAATTCGGAAAAACGAGGCACCGGACGTGGACTATGACGGCAACGACAGCCACCCCACGGCGACGGCATCCGCTACGCCTGCCACCTCGCCTGCTGGGACGGCCAGGAGGAGCCGGTGTAATGGGCAGTCCCCCTTCCTGTGAGGGAAGGGGGTTAGGTCTGCCTCCTTCCCCCTTAGGGCAGGGGCCAGGCTCCACCTCACCCCCGCCCCCGCACCCGGGCCTGCACTCCCGCCAGGCGCTCGTGGGCCTTCACCAGGGCCTGGGTGCCCTCGTCGCCCAGGCCGGCGGCTTCCAGGGCGGCGTAGAGCTGGTGCACCAGGGCCGTCGCCGGCAAGGGCAGGTGCATGGCGTCGGCGGCCTCCAGGACCAGGCGCAGGTCCTTCTGCTGGAGCTTGACCATGAAGCCGGGGGCGAAGTCGCCCTTGATGAGGCGGGGCCCCAGGTTCTGGAGCTGCCAGGAGCCGGCGGCGCCCCCCTTCACGGCCTCAATGGTCTTCTCCAGGTCCGCCCCGGCGCTGGCGGCAAAGAGCAGCGCCTCGGCCACGGCGTTCATGGTGCCGGCCACCAGCACCTGGTTGACCAGCTTGGTCACCTGGCCCATGCCGTTGCCGCCCACGTGCACGATGTTCTGGCCCATGCCCCGGAATACCGGCAAGCACCGCTGGAAGATGGCCTCGTCGCCCCCCACCATGATGGACAGTGTGCCCTGCTGCGCGCCCCAGGAGCCGCCGCTGACGGGGGCGTCCAGCATGTGTGCGCCCCGCTCCGAGAGCCGCGCGGCGATGGCGCGGGTGACCGCGGGGGAGATAGTGCTCATGTCAATGTGCACAGCGTCCCGCTGGATGCCTTCCAGGATGCCTTGCGGCCCCAGGGCCACGGCCTCCACGTCCGGTGAGTCGGTGACCATGGTGATGACCACGGGGCAGGCCTGGGCGACCTCCCTGGGGCTGCCGGCGGCCACCCCTCCCTCCGTGGCGAGCTGCTGGGCCTTGGAGGCGGTGCGGTTATAGGCAACGACCCTGAAGCCTGCCTTCATGAGGTTGCGCGCCATGGGCATGCCCATGATGCCCAGGCCAATGAATCCCACTGTGCCCTGTGCCATGCCTGAGCCTCCTTGGTGATGGGGAATCGTTGGGGTAGCCAGTTCATGATAACCAGCTACCGCGACGTAAGCCTACGCAACACCGAAAAACGGGCTCGGAGGCCCCTGAAGAGGCCGAGAGCCTGTTTGGGATCCCTGCGGGGGAAGCCTGGGATAGGGGGTGCAGTCTCGCCCGCCAACGCATAGGTATCCAGTCAAGGACCCTCTGGCTAGGGTGACGGACCGCTTTGAGGGGGCTGCCCTACTCGTCGTAGCCCTGGCGGGCATCCCAGGCGGCCATGGCCGCCGCAGCGAAGAGCATGGCGATGAACTCCCTGGCCGCCTCGTCCATCGTATCAAAGCCTGTGGCCGAGCGTCTGAACCGCTCCACAATCTCGGCGAACTGGGGGTCCTCCAGGTGAAGCCAGCCCTGGGCTGAACGGAGCATCTCCAGGCGGCCCCCCAGGGAGTCCAGGAAGAGGGCAAAGAACCGTTCGTCCATGCCCTGCTGGAGGACAGCCCGCTCCAGCCACAAACCGCTGCCCACCCCTCGCTCCTCCTCTCCCCCGGTGGAGGGAACCAGCGTAGACATCTACTTCGCTCCTGGCCTGGGGAGGTAGCATTCCCAGGCGCGTTCACGGTGGCGGCCCGAAAGGGCGGACCTCACAATCTGGCCCGGCGACGTCGTGGGAAGTTGAGCGGGCCACCCCTTGCTGGTACAATCCCATGGTGTGGGCTACCTGGGTCTGGCCAGGGTAGCCCTTTGGGCGTTGCGCAGCGTCAAATATCCCCGTCGCCAGAGATTTTACTATCACCGGGCCAGGGTTCATAGAGCAAAAACGCTGTATTTGCCCATCGTTTTTGCTCGGCTGGGGTCGGATGCCCGGAAAAGGATGAGGGGAAGCCATTGTTCAGGGGACTGTCTCAGCTTGTGGATGACCTGCCCCAGTTCCGGGCCATCGCCGGCAAGCTTGGGGCTGGCGGGAGGGAGTCTGCGGCTATCCTGGGCGCGGCGCGGGCGCTGCTCCTGGGCGCTCTGTGGCAGGAGCTGCGCGGTCCGGTGCTGGTGGTGACGCCGCTGCCCGAGGATGCCCGCCGGTTGTATGACCAGTTGACCGGCTACTGGGGCGAGAGCCTCCCCATCTACCACTTTGCCGAGCTGGAGGCGCTGCCCTTTGAGCGCCTGACGCCGGACTCGGCCACGGTGCACCAGCGCCTTCGCGCCCTGGGGGCCCTGGCCGGCGTCTACCACGACCAGCCATCGCCCCTGGTGGTCACCTCTGCCTCTGGGGTGGCGCTGAAGACCCTGCCGCCGCGTCTGTTCCAGGAGATGGGCCAGCACAGGGTGGTCCGCCGGGGGGAGAGGTCGCCTATGGAGGCCATGCTGAAGGCCTGGACGGCCCTGGGATACCGCATGGAGCGTATCGCCGAGGTGCCAGGCACGGCCAGCCGGCGGGGAGGCATCGTAGACGTCTTCCCGCCCGGGCAACCGTTTCCCCTGCGGCTGGACTTCTGGGGCGACTTCGTGGAGAGCATCAAGACCTACGACCCGGGCTCTCAGCGCTCACTGGCCGCTGTGGACCAGGTGATGGCGCCGCCAGCCCAGGAGCTCCTGCCATCCCTTGCAGATAGCACCCTGGTAGAGCGCGCCATCGCCGGCCTGGACTACTCCCGGTGCGCCGACAGGGAAGCCAGCCGCATAGGCGAGGAGCTTGCTCTGCTGATGGCGGGGCACCAGGTGGAGGACGCCAGCTTCTACCTGGGCTTCTTCAATCGCCACTCCCTCCTGGACTACCTGGCGCAGGACGCGCTGCTGGTGCTGGACAGGCCCTCCGAGGTGGAGGGGGCCTTCCACGAGATGGACAGCCGCACCCGGGAGATGGAGCGGGTGAAGGGCGACCGGGGAGAGCTTCCAGGAGGCTTTCCATCCCCCTATTTTGGCTGGTCGGAGGTGGAGGCGGCCCTGAAGGCGCGGGGCCGCCTCCTGGAGCTTGTCCCCTGGGGCGGCGACGACCGCCCGTCGTTCCCTTTTCTGCCCGCGCCCTCCTTCCACGGCCAGCTTGGCCCCTTCATGGACCAGGTCTCCCAGCGCGCCCGCGAGGGCCAACGGGTGGTCATCGCCACCAGTCACGCCCAGCGGCTGCGGGAGGTGATGGCGGACGCAGGCATAGGCGTCCGCAGCGATGAGACGCTGGAGGAGCTGCCATCGCCCGGCTCGGTCACCATCGTCCACGGCTCTCTGCCAGAGGGCTGGGTTATGGAGGCGGCCCCTGCTGCACCCCCCCTTGAAAGGGGGGGCTTCGGGGGCGCGATGCCGCCCCCTTCAGGGGGCGGTACGCAGCGAACCTCTCCCCCTCAATCCCCCACTCCTCCAAGGGAGAGTCCCGATAGATCGGGATTCCCGCTCCGGGAAGGGGGACACAGGGGGTCGGGTGTACCCACCCCTGAAGGGGTGGGCTTCAGCGGCCCAATGCCGCCCCCTTCAGGGGGCGGTACTGCCCTGTTCACCGACGCCGAGGTCTTCGGCGCCTCCAAGATCCTGCGGCCCAGACGCCAATACGCCTACCACGTGCCTTCCATGCCGGCGGAGATCACGCCGGGGGCCTACGTGGTGCACGTGGACCACGGGGTGGCCCGCTTCGTTGGCACCATTACCATGACGGACACCGGCGAGGCCAAGGAGTACCTGGTCCTGGAGTACGGCGAAGATGACAAGCTGTACGTACCTGTGGAGCAGTCGCACCGGGTGGGGCTGTACGTGGCCCCCAGCGATGCCGCACCCTCGCTCAGTCGCCTGGGCGGCCAGGAGTGGGCCCAGACCAAGGCCCGGGTCAAGCGCGCCGCCCGGGAGATGGCGGAGGAGCTCATCGCGCTCTACTCCAGGCGCCAGGCCGCGCCGGGCATCCCCTTTGGCGAGGACACCCCCTGGCAGGAGGAGGTGGAGGATGCCTTCCCCTACGTAGAGACGCCCGACCAGATGCGGGCCATCCTCCAGGTAAAGGAGGACATGGAGAGTGGGCGGCCCATGGACCGCCTGGTGTGCGGCGACGTGGGCTACGGCAAGACCGAGGTGGCCCTGCGAGCCGCCTTCAAGGCTGTGGCCTACGGCTATCAGGTGGCGGTGCTGGTGCCAACGACCGTCCTGGCCCAGCAGCACTACGTCACCTTCACCGAGCGGCTGAGCCCCTATCCCTTGCGCGTGGAGGTGCTCAGTCGCTTTCGCAGTGGCCAGGAGCAGAGGGAGGTAGTGGAGGGCCTGGGCAGCGGCAGGGTGGATATCTGCATCGGCACCCACCGCCTGCTCCAGAAGGACGTGAGGTTCAAGAACCTGGGCCTGGTGGTTGTGGACGAGGAGCACCGCTTCGGCGTGGCCCACAAGGAGCGCCTGAAGCAGATGCGCACGGAGGTGGACGTGCTGACCCTCACCGCCACGCCCATCCCGCGCACGCTGAACATGGCCCTCTCCGGCATCCGGGACATGAGCGCCATGGAGACGCCGCCGGAGGAGCGT
>JACQUH010000237.1 GCA_016210375.1 Chloroflexota bacterium | reverse complement strand
GAGAGGGGGACTACAGGGGGAGAGGTCAGAACCACAGCAGCACAAGGGCCTGGTAGACGCCCTTCAGGCGAGGGTAAAGAAAACCATCTTGAGATGATTCCAGGATGCAGAGCTATCCTCCGCCCACAGGCCGGACAATCTCCACCACGTTGCCCTGGTCCAGGGTGGTGGCGGCGAACTCCTCCTTCTGTAAGACCGTGCCATTGTAGGCGACGGCAACAAACCTGGAGTCTATGCCGTGGTCTTGCAGGAACTGCAGTAGTGGAGTGGGACGCTCCAACTCCCGGGGTTTACCATTGACCGTCAGCTTTATCATCGCTCCACTTCTGATGATAGCACTCCGGAGGCCGTGGCAGCAGCCATGACCCGGTACAGGTCGTGGGCAGCGCGCCGGGAGTCGGGCTGGCCGAGGATAGCGCTGATGACGGCGACGCCATGGACGCCCATGGCCATCACCTGCCCCACGTTGCCCTCCTCCAGGCCGCCGATGGCCAGGAGGGGGATGCTCACACTCTGGCGCACTTGGGCCAGAAGGCCAGGGCCAGCGGGCGGCGCGCTGGGGTGGGAGCCGGACGGGAAGACAGTTCCTACCACGAGGAAGTCTGCGCCGGCCTCCTGCGCGGCCCTGGCCCCCGCGACCGAGTGTACGGAGCGTCCCAGGAGCAGCCGGGGGCCCACCAGCCAGCGGGCTGCGGGCACGGGCATCGCCTCCTCGCCAAGCTGTACGCCATCGGCCTCCGAGGACAGGGCTACATCCACCCGGTCATTGACCAGAAAAAGCGCCTTGCCCTGGGTGATCTCCCGCAGCCTCTCGGCCAGCGTGAGGAGATGGCCCCCGGGCAGGTCCTTCTCCCGAAGCTGCACCATGTTGACACCGCCATCTACGGCGGCGGCTACCCTCTCCACCAGGGCTTCCAGGTCGCAGTAGCTGCGGTCGGTCACCAGGCAGAGGGTCGGGAATGGCAGGGAAGGGCGACTACGGGCCTTCATACGCGTACCACGCCCTCCACAGGGCTGCTGGGCACGGCATACTGCTTGATAGGGATGCGCCCCGCCCGGTAGGCCAGGCGGCCCGCCTGCACCCCCAGCTTGAAGGCCTGGGCCATGGCCACGGGGTCCCTGGCCTGGGCGATGGCGGTGTTCACCAGCACAGCGTCTGCCCCCATCTCCATGGCGGTGGAGGCATCGGAGGGGACGGCCAGGCCGGCGTCCACGACGACGGGGACGTGGGCCTGCTCAATGATGATCTGTATCTCCTCCTTGGTGTGGATGCCCTGGCCGGAGCCGATGGCGGAGCCCAGGGGCATGACGGTGGCGCAGCCGATCTCCTCCAGTTGCCGGGCCAGGACAGGGTCGGCGTGGATGTAGGGCAGCACCACGAAGCCCTCCTTTACCAGGGTCTCTGCAGCCCGCAGGGTGCCGATGGGGTCAGGCAGGAGGTACTTTGGCTCGGGGATGACCTCCAGCTTGATCCAGTTGGAGAGGCCCATCGCCCTGGCAAGGCGGGCGGTGGTCAGGGCCTCCTCGGGGGTCCGGGAGCCAGCGGTGTTGGGCAGGATGGTATAGCGCGTCCAGTCAAGGAAGTCCAGGATGGTCTTCTTGTTGGGATCGTCCAGGTCCAGACGCCGGATGGCGACGGTGACGATCTCGGTCCCGGAGGCCTCAACGGAGGCCACCAAGTCTTCGTTGGAGCGGTGCCGCCCGGTGCCCACCATCAGGCGCGAATGGAAGGTCTTGCCTGCAATGACCAGATCATCGTTCATCCGGAGCCTCCATAAACGAAACACGCCGCCTAGGGAAGCCCTGGCGGCGTGAAACATCGTTGCTGACCCTCCCTGCGCTGGCATTACCCAGATCAGGTCTTGTCGGTCGCCCCGAAGCGCCGGGGCCTCTCAGCCTGGCCTATCCAAGCTCCCGTGGCAAGAGCGTTGCTGCTTGTGATATGTAGAGTAGCACCCGCGGGGTCGGCTGTCAAAGCACCCCTGGTTGGGTTCCATCTGCTTGGGGTTGACGCCACCGCACCCTGAAGGGAGCAGTTGATGTCGGCCCTTATGGTCATCAACTAGTGTGGCGATTCACATGTATCGTTAGGTACAGAAAGCTATTGGCGCAAGACGTGCTGTCTTTGACCTCTCCCTCTGTGTCTCCCTCTCCGCATAGAGGGAGAGCATTCCCCTTTCCGTGCGGGAAGAGCTTGTCCTTGAGTCCGTCTTTGGAAGGACGAAGGAGGGATTAAGGGAGTTAGGTCGGCCCCCACCCCTGACCTGTCCCCCTTGGGGAGAGAGGAACTGCAACCTGCCTGCTCTCTGCCAAGTTATTCAGTTTATGACCATCAGGCTGGGGCATGATGCCGCCGCGTTCACCGGGCGGTCCAGCATCCCGAAGCAAGCTGAACCCTGGGCCTGATGACCGTAGGCTTCAGCGCCCATCGCCCGACGGCGGCCCGACCTGCGCCCGCCGGTGCAGACCGCCCGGGAAAAGACGAGCCCGAGAGGCATTCCTGCCCCTCGGGCTCTGATCGTTGGGCCGCCGGCTACGGATGGATTGGTTCAGCGGCCCGCGCTTTTTCCGTTGCTAGCGGAAACACATCGTTGGACAAGGGACAATGAGTCTCACACCCCGGAGACGGAATGGCCCCGACTAGAACCGTCCCCTGGGACGCCGGAGGGGACTGTTCCTCCGCAAGAAGGCTGGCACGTCCTGCTCTTCTTCCTGCTGTTTCTCGGCCTTGATCCCGCCCAGCTCCAGTTGAGATAGGATCAGGTCGTCATCGGGGACAACAGTTCCCACGGGAGGGAAGCCGGTGGCGATGATGGTGACCCCCACCTCGTCTTCCAGGGAGGGGTCCTTGCTCATGCCAAAGATGATGTTTGCATCCGGGTCCGCGACGCTCTCCACCAGCTCTGCGGCCTTGTGGACCTCGCTGAGGGTGAGGTCGGGGCCACCCGTTATGCTCAGTAGGATGCCCTTAGCGCCGTTTACCTGCACGTCCAGGAGCGGGCTTTCAATGGCCATCCTGGCGGCCTCTACAGCCCGGTTCTGGCCGGAAGCGGAGCCTACCGACATCCAGGCCGTGCCAGCGCCAGCCATAATAGATTTCACGTCGGCAAAGTCCAGGTTGATCTCGCCTGCCACGGTGACCAGTTGGGCAATCGCCTGCACCCCCTGGCGAAGGACGTCGTCCGCCAGCCGGAAGGCCTCGTCCGTCGTGACCTCGGTGCGCGCCAGCTCCAGCAACCGGTCGTTGGGGATGACGATGACCGAGTCCACCTTCTCCTTCATACGCAGGATGCCGTCCTCGGCCTGGGTGCGGCGCTTGTGGCCTTCAAACTTGAAGGGTTTGGTCACGACGCCGATGGTGAGGGCGCCGGTCTCCTTGGCGATCTCCGCAATGATTGGCGCGGCGCCTGTGCCGGTGCCGCCGCCCATGCCCGCGGCGACGAAGACCATGTCTGCACCCCGCAGCAGCTCGTACAACTCGTCCCGGTTCTCCTCCGCAGCCTCCCGCCCTAGGTCGGACTTGCCGCCTACCCCCAGACCCCGGGTCAGCTTGTTTCCTATCGGCATCTTCTGGGTCACCACAAGCCTGCTCAGGTGCTTAACGTCCGTGTTAATGCACAGGTAGTCTACCCCCTCTATGGGGGCCAGTTGGTACATGCGGTTCACGGCGTTGCACCCACCGCCGCCGACTCCAATCACCTTGATGACGGTCTTGCCCAAACGTGTGCCATTGTCCTCGCCAATGTATTCCACGGTTCCTCCTTCTGTGATGGTCTCCTGGCCCCATGAACTGTGGGTGCCAGTGCAGCACTGCCTCCTGTTGACCTGACCCCATCGCCCCTGGTCCCGTTTTCCCGTGCGCCTACTGCCGTAGAGGGCGCAGATGCCCCGGAGAAGCATCCACAATTGGCAGGGCCCGTGGGCCTTCCCGGCCAACGACGGGCCTCTGCGCACCAGCCCCAACAGATGCTACCAGGGCTACGCTCTCCCTGTGGCTGCTAGGCTTCACCTCCATTGCGTGCTCTGCCGCCGTGGGGAGCCATCCCTAAACGGCTGGCTGAATCTTCAGTCGGATGGGGCGCGGAAGCTCGGCCCCGTGGCCGTTGAGCCTGCGGCAGCGTGCCTCCGGCGCACTACAGGGGCTACGCCCTCCCCATGCTGAGGTCCTGCTGAGCCGTTGAACCGCAGGGCCGCCTTACCGTGCCATGCAGGCCCGCAATCTTGCACTGCGAACCCGGGGGTTCCGCCGGACCTCCTCTTCTGAGGGTTTCACCACTTTTCTTCTCAGAATTCTTACGGTTGCCTTGTGTCCGCAGGTACAGACGGGCTGACTGGGGGGGCACAGGCAGTCTCGGGCCTCCTCCTGCATGAAAACCTTGATCATCCTGTCCTCAAGGGAGTGGTAGGCGATGGTCACCAACCTGCCTCCCCCTTGGAGCAGCTCCACCGCCTGGCGCAGCGCCGCCGCCAGGTTCTCCAGGTCTTGATTGATGTACATCCGGAGCGCCTGAAGGGTACGGGTTGCTGGATGGATACGCTGGCCCCGCCGGGGCGACACCCTTTCTATCGCTCCAGCGACCTCCGCCGCGGTGGTGAAGGGGCGTCCCTGCACGAGGGCCTGGGCGATGCGCCGGGCTTGTGGCTCCTCACCGTAGGTGGCTATCAACCTGGTCAGGTCCTCTATGCTGTACGTGTTGACTACCTCCCCGGCGGTCAGGGTCTGGCCTTCTCCCAGGCGCATGTCCAGGGCTTCGTCCCGGAAGCTGAAGCCGCGGCCCGCAGCGCCCAACTGCCAGGAGGAGAGGCCCAGGTCCAGCAGCACGCCGGAGACGTGGGGGAGGCCCTGGGAGCGGACAATGGCTGCCAGGTTGGCGAAATTCCCCTGCACCAGCAGGACCCGGTCCCCATACCCTTGAAGCCGCTGGCGTGCTCGTTCTATCGCTTGGCGGTCCGCATCAATGCCCAGGAGCCGGCCCGAGGGGGCAATTGCTGCAAGGATCGCCAGGCTATGGCCTCCGTCACCCAGGGTCCCATCCACGCAGTCCTCCCCTGGATGCAAGTCCAGAGCCTTCAGCACTTCCGCCACCATGGCGGGCGAGTGATATGATTGCGGGGAGGCGGTTGATTTCATGGGACCGGTGGTGACGTGATAGGCGGCTCCTGGAACGGCCCTAAAACCTCTAAATATTGCTGCTGGCGGTAATAATAGACCCAACCAACCTATGGATGTCAAGAGTGTTTTGGGGATGTTTTAGACGACTTACTAATAATTACCGTAGCCTGCGTATAACACTAATGTTCCACACATAAGTTCTGTGCAAAGTTGAACCCTTCAGCTACGCTTCTTTGGCCCCTAGTTTGAACCTCCTGTCCTACCCCTCTCTTCTCTTCTCAGTGATGGGATCCGGGATAGTGCAAACTTTTCAAATTGAAAGAAATAGCGCAACATATTGTGTCACTTCTTTCTTGGCTCCGTCTCCTCGTGTCTTTTTGTGAGATGCCAGCGGGAAATACCACCCACCCTCCAGCCCTTGCGAAAGGCTATACCAAAGCGGTTTTCTGTGCACCGGCCTGACCTAACCCCCTTAGTAACTATCTCAAAAGTCGCTTTGGCGCCGCCCCCTGAAGGGGGTGGCATCATGCCCCAGCCTTGTGGTCATTGAACAATTATGATGCCAATGAGACCCAACCTCTGCGCCGGTGGTCCCCCTCTCCTCCCAGGAGAGGGGGACGTTATTCTGTAGAAACGGTGTGATGCGGCGAAGCCGCATCACACCGTTTCAAACCTTTCTTCTCTCCCTTCCCGTGCGGGAAGGGGGAGCCCGATTGGGGTAGGTAGTCAATGACCATCAGGGTGCGGCACGCCAGAGTTTTGAGATAGTTTCTTAGTCCCTCCTTCGCTGCCCCATTCTCCTTCGCTACGCTCAAGGGTCAGGGCTTCGGCTCACGAAAGGACAGGGTCTTCTCCCAGGGGGAAGCGGGACATTGAAAACGTGAGTATCTGGACACGGCTGAGCCGTGCCCAGATACTCACGACAAGAACATCGCCCTCTCCGTTGCGAAGTGAGCCTGTCCTTGAGTCCGGAAAGGGTCGGGACGAAGGAGAGACAAGAGCGGGGAGAGGCTGTATGGCAGGGACCATCTGCGAGGCGAAGGGAGTCCGGCGAACGTGCAACCCAGGGCCGTCGCTGTGCTATCATAGGGTTGCCATGCCCAACCTCGGCATCCTGACCAGCAGCGACATGGGCGCCCGGGGCCAGCGCCAGGACGTCAGCGGCCAACGCATTCGGGAGCTTCTGGTCCCTGCCGGCTTCCAGGTGACCCGGTACGAGGTGGTGCCCGACGAACGCCCTGTCCTGGAAGACCGGCTGCGTCGCTGGTGCGACGAGGACCGCCTGGATCTGATCGTCACCACCGGCGGCACCGGCCTCACTCAGCGTGACGTCACACCCGAGGCCACCCGCGCCGTCATAGAGCGGGAGGTGCCCGGTATGGCCGAAGCCATGCGAATCCAAACGCTGAAAAACACACCCCTGTCCATGGTCAGCCGCTCTGTGGTCGGCGTCCGTGGTCATACCCTCATCATTAACCTGCCAGGCAGCCCCAAGGCTGTCCAGGAGTGCCTGGAAGTAGTCCTCCCCGCCATCCCCCACGCCCTGGATATGCTGAAGGAGGACCCGCCAGGCCACTAGCGCCACCGCGCAGGCGCGCCATCTCTGTCTACCCTATCAGTTCCCAGTTGTGACAACGGGCTGGCGCTGTAGCACGCCACCAGAGACGAGCGTGGGGGAGGAAGGAAGAAGAGGCTAGCGGTGTAGAGACCGATGGACATTCATGTCTTCACCCTTTTCCCGGAGATGTTCCGTGGCCCAATGGACGAGAGCATGGTGGGCCGCGCCGTCGCCGGGCGGTTGGTCTCCCTCCACCTGCACAACTTCCGGGACTACGCCCCGGACAAGCACCACACCGTGGACGATACCCCCTATGGTGGGGGACCCGGCATGGTGGTCAAGCCAGAGCCCCTTTTCAGCGCTGTGGAGGCTGTCCTGGGGCCAGTACCTTCCTGCCCCATTATCCTGCTTACCCCTCAGGGAAGGCCCTTCCGCCAGGCGGCGGCCCAGCGGTTGGCCCAGTTTCCTACCTTCGCCCTGCTCTGCGGCCACTACGGCGGCGTGGACGAGCGCGTTCGCGAGCACCTGGCCACGGAGGAGCTCAGCATCGGCGACTACGTGCTCACGGGGGGCGAGCTGCCCGCCATGGTGGTGATAGACGCCGTGGTGCGCCTCCTCCCCGGCGTCCTGGGCTCGCAGGAGTCAACCGCCGAGGACTCCCACGCCGCTGTACTGCTCCAGGCCCCCCTGTATACCCGCCCCCCGCTGTTCAGAGGGTGGCAGGTCCCAGAGGTGCTGCTCTCGGGGGACCACCAGGCAATCGCCCGCTGGCGGCGGCAGCAGGCCCTCCTACGCACCCGGGAGCGCCGCCCCGACCTGCTGGCTGAGGCGGAGCTGTCTGAGGAGGACAGGCGCTTCCTCCAGGGGTTGGAACCATAGGTGGCTGGAGGGTGCCCTGAGAGGCCATGCTGGGGAGGATCGCGCCCCGGATTCCCCGTCCGACCGCCTCGGGCGGAGGCTCTCGGAACGACAAAGCGACTATCTCAAAACGCCTGCGTCCCGCCCCCTGATGGTCATTGACTAAATGACCTAACCCCCTCTGGCTCCCCCTTCCCGCATCGGGAAGGGGGAGAAGATACACTTGAATCGGTGTGATGCGGCTTTGTCGAATAACACCGATTCATTAAATCAACGTCCCCCTCTCCGTTGCGGTGTGGGGGACCACAGGGGTAGAGGTTCAGCCTCACTGGCAGTCTCATTAGTCAAAGACGATAAGGG
>JACQUH010000236.1 GCA_016210375.1 Chloroflexota bacterium | reverse complement strand
GGCAAGGACATCGAGGATAACAATGAATCGAGCGAGGGCCTTACCATGGCGTCGACGGATGAAGAAGAAGTGCAGGGCTTCTCAGGGGGCGATCCGCTGGCCATCACTAAGGCGGGAGCACCTTTCCCCTGGGCCAGGGAAGACTGGTTGAAAGAGGTAGAGGCCAGGTGCGGCCGGGAGGAAGCGGGCAGCGTCGAAAAGGCGGTAGGGCAAGAAGTAGCGTATACGCTACTGGACATCGCCGTCATGCGGGCCGTGCACAAGTATGGGAGCGTACCGCCAGAGTACCTGGTTGGCTATTTGGAGAACGTGAAAGAGGCTACCTCCGGATCCCCCTGGTTCCGGCGCGTGGTCGCCTGCTCCCTGGAACTCCTGGGTCTTCTGGAACAGGACGAGGAGTTCCAGCGGCTCCGGTGGATGCCCAGGCGAGCCTTCGCCATCGTCCTCCAAGGGTTCTGCCGGGCAGCGGAGGGCTGCGGGCAGGAGGCCGCATCGGAGTGTCGCCCTTGCGATGGCAGGGTGCGTGAGGGATAAGGCTAAGGGGTAGAGCGTCTGAGGTCATAGCCCCCAATGCACATGCCTGAAGGCCTAACGTATCCCGGCCAGGTACCCCAGTCAAGCCTGTGACGCCAAAGTTGGACCAGTGTGGCGTCATGAAGAACGAGTTTCAAACGGAACATGGCCTGTCAACCGGAAGAGAAACAATTTTACCGGTTGCCGGGCGAAAATGGGAGTTGTAGCCTGGTAGTAGTTGGGCCAGGCCGGTGGCCCGTAGACGGGTGAAAGGAGATCTGCAGCTAGACATGGCCTTATCAATCTTCAAGAAGGTGCGCTCCTATCTGGTCCTGGTGGCAGCCGTGGTGGTGAGCTTCCTGATAGTCCAGAACGCCACCCGCTCGGTGCAGGTGCTGGTGGCAGCCACGGACCTGCCTGAGAACACGGTGATCACCGAGAATGCCACCAGGGTCGCCTCGGTCCCTGCCGGAGGCCTCTTTCCAGGCATGGTCCGTGCGGAAGAAGCCAGGACCATCCTCGGGTCCATCACCAGGAGCTACATCCCGGCGGGATATCCGGTGTCCAGGCCCTATCTGCAAGGGCCCACCGGCAGTGAGGGCTTCGGCCTATCCTCCCGCATCGTGGATCCCAGGAACGTCCTTTTTCCTGTGCCAGCCCCCAAGGAGCGGGTAGCCGGCAGCGGCAAGCTTGTGGCTGGCGAGTACGTGAACGTCTACCTGGTGTGGTCTGACGCTGAGAGCCGACCAGCTGCAGGGTCAGGCAAGGGCGCCGGTGACAGGGCCGCCCTGTATCTCCAGCACCAGCGTGTCTTCGACTACGACGGCAAGCAACTGACCATCGAGGTCCCTAAGACCACGGCTGCCGTCCTCGCCTACGCCACCAGAGTGGGAGAGATCATCGTGGCACCGTCTCGGCTGGACGAGGTGCTCCTGCCCGATGGGGCAGCGACAGCCGACATTGGAGCACTTCGGGCCATGATCTCGAAGGCAATCACCGACACTGCGCAGGCCAAAGAACCGCCGGGAGCGTCCCGGGATAGTGGAGGTAGCAAGCCATGAAAACCGTCGCCGCCGTCGTATCCATATTGGTGATACTGGGAGCGTCTCTGGGTTCCTGCAGGATCCTGTCGGAACGCTCGGCGCCCCCAGCACCGGTGGAGCCTCCAGCCTTGGCCTACTCCACGGCGGAGGGGTTCGCCCTGCCTGTTGCCGAGCAAAGCCCCACGGCTACTGCGTCAGCGGTCGTACCTGTTGCCGTTGCGGAAACGACGGCAACTGTCCTGCTAACTCCGATGGCCCCTGCGGTCTTCCCGACGGCTACCTCCTCGCCGACTGCGGCACCTACAAGGGTCCCTCCGACGCCTGCTATCGTACCGCCGACGGCGACTCGGAATGCCATTCCGTCCAAGCCGTCCCCCACCGTGGAGTTGGAGCCTCCAACTGCTGAGCCTCCAGCCTCAACGCCGACTCCGTCGCTTTTCCCGGCGGTGCCACTGAGAGGGGTTTATCCCTCGCCGGGGATAGGCTCACCGGAAGCCGTGGCCATGGAGGAGAAAACGCTGGGTTACCTCAACTGGGCCAGAGCAAAGCAGGGTATCCAGCCCTATGTGATGAACCCCGAGATGCAGGAGTTGGCCAGGGAGCAGGCGCTGCTGTACGTCCAGACCAGGGAG
>JACQUH010000235.1 GCA_016210375.1 Chloroflexota bacterium | reverse complement strand
GAGAGGGGGACTAGTATTTGAGGAATCGGTGTGATTCGGCCTTGCCGCATCACACCCATTAAAACCAATCTTAACCCCCTTACGCTAGGGGAATGGGGAGCCAGAGGGGTTAGGTCAGAACCCAGGGGCAGTCTAAATAGTCAAAGACCATAAGGGGGCGGCATCATGCCCCAGCCTTCAGACTGGGGTGTAAAAAGCCATTTTAAGATAGTTACTTTGCCGTGGAGGCGAGCGTGGCAGGCTGCTGAACTGCAAAGCAGCGCCTTCTCCGGCCCGCTACTCCCGCGTCGCCCGCCACAGATGGTACATACGCTGTGCGGCAGAGCCGATGGAGGCCACGAGGACAATAGCCAGGGCCACCGTCACCCAGCCCGTCAGCAGGCCGGCCACCATCACGATCACTCGCTCGGTGCGCGTGAACAGCCCGGACTCCCGCATGGCAACTCCCAGGCCCTCGCCCCGGGCACGGATGTAGCTGACCATGAAGGAGGCCACCATGGTGGCGAAGGCGAGTATGGCCCCCCAATGGTCCTCACTGCGCAGGTAAAGCACGAGAAGGCCCAGGAGGAGGATGGCTTCGGCGAGGCGGTCGGAGACGGAGTCCAGGGCAGCGCCGAACTTGCTGGCTTTGCCTGTGAGGCGGGCCAGGGCGCCGTCCAGCATGTCCATGGCGCTGGCCGCCAGGAACACGAGGCCCGCTGCCAAGAGCTGCCCACGGGATGCCAGGTGCCCCGCCGCTGCCGTCACCGCCAAACCCAGCAACGTGACGGCGTTGGGGCCGAGATGCAGAGCCTTCAATAGCCTGGCCAGCGGCTCCTCAAAGAAGCGCGCCAGCCAGCGCCGCGCCTGTTCTCTCACGTTGTGAATAGATGGCGGCTGGCCATGGACAAGGTTACCTCGGCGAGCATGGTCGGGAAACGGAAGCTAGGCGACACAGGAGGCCATCGCCTCGTCGTAGCAAGCCACGACCTGGGCTGCCACCCGGTCCCAGCGGTATCGTTGCACCGTCTCCATGCCACGCTGCCCCATCTCTTGCCGGAGTTGCGGGTCCACGATCAGACGCTCCAGGGCCCCGGCCAGGCCTTCGTCGTCCCTGGGCGGCACGAGGAACCCCTCGGCGCCGTCGGCCATGACGCTGGCGTACCCGTCAATGTTTGAGGCCACGATGGGCCTTCCCGAGGCCATGGCCTCGCCCAGGATCATGCCAAAGCTCTCCTTGCCGGTGGCGGGGGCGCAGAAGATGTGGGCTGTCCGCAGGTAGCGTCGTTTGGCCTCCCGGCTTACGCCCCCCAGGAAAACGACGTCCTGGAGGTTGCGCTCTGCCAGGATACGGTAGCACTCCTTCCCCGGGTTCCCTGGACCCACCACCAGCAGTCGCAGGAAGGGGTACTCCCACTTGAGGCGGCTGAAGGCCATGAGGAGGTACTTCAGCCCCTTGCGCTTCTCCAGCCGGCTAAGAAAGAGGATGTTCAGCTTGCCGTCGTGGAAGGCATCAAAGGGCTGTACCGGCTCCGAGTAGAAGTCTACGTCTATGCCGTTGGGGACAATCCTGTACTCCCCCGGGAAGAACCGGCTGACGTAGCTCATGGCAGGGGGCGAAACAGCGATGCGGGAGTCCAGCTTCTGGAAAAAGGGGTCAAGGAAGGGCTGGCCCAGGCGGTACTTGAGGGTGCGGTTATTGTAGGCGTGGAAGGTACCCACATTGGCGGTGCTGGAGCAGTGCAACACCGTCAGGGGCAGCACGGGGGCCAGGGGCTCGTGCAGGTGGATGATGTCAAAGCCCTCCTCTTTCAGGACAGCCTTGACGGTGCGCTCCCGCCACACCGACAGCGAGATACGGGCGACGGAGCCGCCGCTGGGCACGGGGAAGGGCCGGCCCACGGCGATGAGGTTGTCCATGCCCAGGGCGCCCGCGTTGGATACGGGGGAGAGTATCTTGACGGCGTGGCCCATTTCCTGTAGCTCTTGCCCCAGGTAGGTGATGTGGTCTACCACACCGCCGGGGTAGGCGAAGTCGTACGGGGACACCAGGGCTATCTTCATAATCGTCCTCACCAGCGGGATGGTGGGCGACCTGGAGCTAGTCGGAAGGGCCGCTTCTGCCAGCATCGGCCTGCTACGGTGTGCTCCCATCAGCGCCGAAGGTCGCCACGTCCTCCCCCTGGATAAAGGCCTCTACCTTCTGGTGGGCCTCCTCGTCCGTGAACTGGATGGGAGGCGATTTCATGAAGTAGGAAGCGGGCCCCACCAGGGTGCCACTCAGCCCGCGGTCCAGGGCGAGCTTGCAGCACCGGATAGCGTCCACCACCACGCCCGCGGAGTTAGGGCTGTCCCAGACCTCCATTTTGACCTCAATGTTCAGGGGCACGTCGCCGAAGGTGCGGCCCTCCATGCGGATGTAGCACCACTTGCGGTCCTGCAGCCACGGTACGTAATCGCTGGGGCCAACGTGGACGTTGTCCGGTGCGATCTCGTAGGGGAGCTGGGAAGTGACGGCATTGGTCTTGGAGATCTTCTTGGAGGTCAGGCGCTCCCGCTCCAGCATGTTCAAAAAATCGGTGTTGCCGCCAAAGTTGAGCTGGTACGTGCGCTCCAACTTTACGCCCCGGTCGTTGAAGAGATTGGTCAGCACCCGGTGGGTAATGGTGGCGCCCACCTGGGACTTGATATCGTCCCCAATGATGGGCAACCCCCGGTCCTTGAAGCGCTGGCTCCAGAACTTCTCCCTGCCGATGAAGACGGGGATACAGTTGATGAAGCCGCAGCCCGCAGCCAGCACCTGCTCCACGTACCACTTTGTGGCCATCTCGCTTCCCACGGGCAGGTAGTTGATAACCACGTCCACCTGGCGGTCCTTGAGGATCTTGGCTACGTCCACCGTGGAGCCAGGGGCCTTTTTCACCACGTCCGACAGGTACTTGCCGATGCCGTCGTGAGTCATGCCGCGCTCCACCTTCACGCCCAGCTTGGGTACCTCAGAGAAGGTGATGGTGTTGTTGGGCGGGGCGTAGATGGCCTCTCCCAGGTCCTGGCCAACCTTGTTCCGGTCCACGTCAAAGGCGGCCACAAAGTTGATGTCGCCGATGTGGTAGCCACCCAGGACTGTATGCATCAGGCCTGGGACGAAGCCGTCCTCTGGCGCTTCCGCATACTTGTGCACCCCCTGCACCAGGGAGGAGGCGCAGTTGCCAACGCCAATAATCGCTACGTTGATTTTGCCCACAGAAGAGTACCTTCCTGATTTCCGCTTCCGGGCGTAGCAGCGCTTCACCGGAGTTTTCCAGCTTGCTCGCTGCTACAGGCCCCCAGCATACTAGCAGTTTAAGGGAGGCGGTGCAACCGAAGGTGGGTACCACCTAACCCCCTCTAGCTCCCCCTTCCCCAAGGGGAAGGGGGAGAAGATGTACTTGAATCAGTGGGATGCGGCAAAGCCGCATCCCACTGATTCCTTATCAACTATATCAAGAGTCTTTCTGCACCGCACCCTGAAGGTCATTGACTACCTAACCCCCTCTCGCTCCCCCTTCCCGCACGGGAAGGGGGAG
>JACQUH010000234.1 GCA_016210375.1 Chloroflexota bacterium | reverse complement strand
TTGTACATCTCCACCAGGCCGGAGAGGGTGGCCGCTCCGTTCTGGAAGAGGTTGTGGATGTAGGTGATGCGGTGGGTGCTGAAGGGGTAGCCCGTGGTGACCACCATAGCGCAGCCTGTCTGGTACAGGACGACAATGTCGCCTTCCATGCCTTTGAAGAGCTGGTCAAGGGCGGGGAAGATGCCACAGCCGGGGCAGGCCCCGTGCCCAGGGGCAAACACACGGGAGCGGGTGGCCAGCTTCCACAGCGGCGGCGTCTGCACCCGCACCTTCCCCGTTGCGGCGTCCCGTTCCGCTTTCACCAGGCCGGGGCGCATCTCCTCCCTGGTGAAGGCTGGTAGGGTCCTGGAGGCCGCGCCGCTGGAGGGCGTGCCCGGCGTGACGCCGTGGTAGTCAAAGGGGGTCTGCACGCTGCCGGAATCAGCCGCGGCCAGGGCGAGATGGAAGAGGGCTTCGGCGTCCTCGTACAAGAAGTCCTTGCCGCCCAGGCCGTAGATGCGGCTCAGGCACAGGGTCCTGTTGTGGGGGTCGTCCTTGAGGGCCGCCTTCACCTCGTGGGTGAGGGCGTTGCCGTGCCCGCCGTAGGAGTCAGCCCGCTCGGCGATGAGGGCCGCTCCCACATGGCTGAGGGCGGTGCGGATAGCGTCGGCGGGGAAGGGCCGCAAGACGTTGGGGCTGACGACGCCGACCCGCTTGCCCTGTTTTCTTAGCTGGTCGGCAACGTCTTTGGCTGTTTCGGCGGCGGAGTTCAAGACGACGAGGGCGGCGTCGGCGTCTTCCATGCGGTACACGTCCACCACGGGATAGCGCCGCCCACTGAGCCTTCCGTACTCCTCAAAGACTTCGGGCAGCACCCGCTGCGCTGCATCCATAGCCAGCTTGAGCTGGTACTTGTTGTTGATGAGGTCGGGGTCGTTCATGTAGGGACCGACGGTAATGGGGTTACGCGGGTCCAGGGTGGAGTTCTGGGGGTGGAAGGGGCCAAGGAACGCCTGGACTGGGATGCGGTCTTCAAAATAGCTGACGCGTCGCTTCTGGTGGCTGGTGAAGAAGCCGTCATACGCGACGATCACCGGAAGACGGACGTCTGGATGCTCGCCCAGGCGGACGGCGATAACGTTCATGTCATACACGGCCTGGGGATCCCGGGCCACCAGCACAACCCAGCCGGTGTTTAGGGAGTAGTACAGGTCTGAGTGGTCGCCGCGTATGTCCAGGGGACCGCTGACGGAGCGGGTGACCAGGTCCAGGACCATCGGGTAGCGAGTCCCCGACTGCACCGGGAACTGCTCCAGGGCGTACAGGAACCCGTTGGCGCTGGTGGCGTTAAAGACGCGCCCACCGCCGGTGGAGGCTCCGTAGCAGATGCCTGCGCCCCCATGCTCCCCATCGGCGGCAATCATGCGGATGCGGTGCTCGCCCTGGGCGAACATCTCGTCAAGGTACTCGGCGATCTCAGTGGAAGGCGTGATGGGGTAGTAGCCCATCAGGTGGAAGTTGATGTGGCTGGCCGCCAGGGCTGCCATCTCATTGCCGCTCTTGAAATCGGTGCGCTGGGGGGCAACGCCCTGGTTTACAGTGCGATCTGTGACGATCATGGGAAGAGTCTCCTGGAGGCTTGTGAATAAGTGGTCTGCGTTGTGCAGCAATGGGTTGAGGGAGCAACTTGTCATTCTAGAGCGAAGCGATCAAACGACTTTCGCTTTCTGCTGCCTTCCGTTTCGCAAAGAATCCCTCACACCCACCGCTTTCCGCAAGGGCCGAGGCATCGGCCCGTCCCTTGCTAACCTGTTGTTTCACAACCTCCTGATCAGTGGCGGACGGCGGCGCCGTTGCGAGAGGCTTCCAAACGCGGGAAGAGGGGCACGCTATGCTGTTCAGCGTACCCCTCTTCTTCGCGCTCCCTGGTGAGCGCCAAAGTAGGACAGGCGTCAATACACTTCATGCACCCCTTGCAGAACCTGTAGTCAATACCCTTGAGGTGGATGGCCTCGCTCCCGTCCGGCTTCGGGCCTACTGCCCAGACGAAGCAGAAGTCGGGGCAGACCAGGTCGCAGAGTGCGCAGTCCACGCACTTACCCCGGTGAAAAGCAGGAAGAAAGCCGTTGCGGGAAACGGAGAGGTCCTTCAGCACCGTGTTCCCGGGATCCAACACGGCGCCGCCCAAAGGTGCATCCAAGTAGCCGAAGGGGGGCGCGGGCCGCACATAGCTCTGGGGGACCGATTCGGCTGCGCTGCTGAAGTCCTCTAGCAGGAGGTCCCGATAACCTCGGTCAAAGGCGCGCAGGTTGCTGGCCAGCAGCTGAGGGTATCGTTCGCCCAGGGTGGCCCTGATCACATCCCTCACCGCTTCCGGCTTGATGAACCGGGTGGCCCTCACAACAGCGCCAAGCATAACGGTGTTGACCCGGGATCTCTCCCCCACCGCGATGGCGAGGGCGTTGACGACGCCTACGGTGGCGAAAGGCCGCCCCAAGCTTTGCCACACATGGTCCGCTGTGTGGGCGGAGTTGACGATGACCACGCCCGCCGGGAGGAGGCCCGAGAGCACCGGCTCGGTCTTCAGGAGGCCTTCGTGGAACACGGCAACGACGTGGGGCCTATCTACAGGGCTGCTGGTGCGCACCTCCTGGTCCGCGGCGCAGAAACGGACGTAGGCCTTGATAGGAGAGCCTTTCTTTTCGGAGCCATAGGAGGAAAAGTTGGCCCCGTTGAACCCCATGCGCAGGACTCCCGCCTCCGCCAGGATCTGGCCCGCCACGTGAGCGCCTAGGCCGCCGATGGACTCCATACGGATGCCAAAGAAGCCCTGGGTGTCGGTTTGCGGTAGCCTGGTCGGGGTTTGTGCTGGTAGATTCGTCACAAACGCTGCCGTTTTCGTGAGAGTGGGTGACAACAATGGCACTTGCCATGCATTCACCTTAATTGACTAGGCCATACTACCGAGCGGACGGGGCTGAGTCAATATAGAAAGCATTGATGTTTTGGATGGGAGACATAGACTTTGCGTATACAAATCCCTGTCTCGCAAGCTCCTCCGCCCAGGGATGGGCGGTCAGAACGTTTTTTGCGAGGGGCTAGTATCATTCAGAGGAAAGCAGAATACTTCGGGTGCAGGGGCGTTGCCCCTGCTGGGGATTTGGGGTATCCCCCTTTGGATCGGTCTCCTCGCTCAGGACCGTCGTGCGGCAGAGTCGGCAAAGGCGTGCCACTCCTTTCAAGATGTGGTGATA
The DNA here is from genome assembly GCA_016210375.1 of Chloroflexota bacterium. Taxonomy (GTDB): domain Bacteria; phylum Chloroflexota; class Dehalococcoidia; order Lucifugimonadales; family JACPCL1; genus JACPCL1. The sequence continues at coordinate 14,064 of JACQUH010000234.1, read as the reverse complement.
CATCATCAGGAGCACTGTTTCGGGGCGCAATCTAACCCCTGTTGCCATCGTTTTGGCTTTCTCGGCCGCTTGACTTCCTCAGCTATGCCACGTAACATGCGTTCATTCTCGGCTGCTTCGGGAAGGCTGCGCGCCAGCCGGCCCTGAGCGTGTCGTTCGTGAAGGGGGAGAAGGCATGACACAGTTCAAACGCACCATGCTACTGGTGGGTCTCGCGCTGGTGGCCGCCGCTGCGGTCATGGGGTGCAGCTCCACACCAGCGGTCCCGGTGGTGAGTCTGGCCGCCAGCGACTACGGCTTCAGCGCCCCGGCCAGTGTCCCGGGGGGCCTGACACGGCTCTCCATGACCAATAAGGGAAAGGAGGACCATCACGCCCAGTTGCTGCGCCTCAATGATGGGGTCACCCAGGCCCAGTTCCAGTCCACGCTGCAGGATGCATTGAAGGCGGTGCCCCAGGAGGGGGAGGCGGCGCTGTTCCGGATCTTTGGCATCGTGACCTTCACTGGTGGGCCCTCCACCGCAATGCCCGGCAAGACCAATGAGGCGTTGGCGAATCTTGCGACCGGAGAGTACGTTCTGGTGTGCTTTATAGCCGGGCAGGATGGCGTTCCGCACCTGGCCAAGGGGATGGTGCAGCCCTTGACCGTCACGGCAGCCCCTGCCAAGGCCCCCGCGGCGCCTGCTTCCGCGGCCACGGTCAAGCTGAATGACTTTGCCTTCGTCGGAGCCCCGGCAACCCTATCCAAGGGGAAGTCCACCATCAAGGTGGAGAACAGCGGCAAGGAACCCCACGAGATGGCGGTGTTCCGCCTAAAAGGCATCAACGCGGGCCAGCTCAGGGAGATACTGACGGCACCCCCTGGCGGAGCAGCGCCATCCGGCCCACCTCCCTTTGAGAGCGCTGGCGGGTACCAGGCCATCATGCCCGGCATGAGCGGCTGGGCGACCCTGGACCTGGAGCCAGGCAACTATGCCCTGGTGTGTTTTGTCCCGTCGCCGGCTAAGGAGGGAGCACCCCACGTGGCGCTGGGAATGCTCTCCTCCTTCGCGGTATCCTGAGGCGCCGCAACCTTGGGGCGGCGCGGGCTGAGTGGGGAGCGGATGACAACGAAGCGGGGCCACCGCATTACTGGCGGTGGCCCCGCTTCGTTGTTGGCCTTCCTACCACGCCGTCAAACAGGGCACGTGACCGCGCCATGCATTCCCCCGACGGCTTTCCTGTGGTCTGCCGCAAAGTTCTCGTAAGGGCATATGGGCAAGGCCCTCACCTTCACAGACCCTCCCATGTACTGCACGATAGGCAGGCCTGCCAGCGCCTGGTCAAGGGCGTCGTTGTCCGGCTGGTCCAACAGCGACAGCTCAACCTGATGCCGGGAAAGCTTCCCGGAGCCAGCCTCGCCGTCTCGTTGCTGCTCTCCGGCGCCTACCTGGATGGTGGGGCCCAGGACTCGCCTTCGGACTGCTCACTGGCTGGCGTTGAAACGTGCATCTGCGCCACGAGCCACTTCGCTCCACGCTGCTCAAAAGCCATGGTGGCCCGGACCGGCATAGTCACTTCCTGCCCGCCGACCTTGACGTGAGCAGCGCCGTCTGCTGCTACTAATGCCGCTCCGCCCGCCATGGAGACCGAGTGCCAATCAAATTTCAAGGACGCCGATTGGGATTGCGACCAATCGCGCTCAAACTGTACCCTTATCTCCCTTGAACCTATGCGCTTCTCGTCCGCCCCGGTGCCATAGAGGACCACGTCGGAGTCTGGCACAACCATAGCCGATAGGGAATCCCCATCCCGCGTCTCGTACGCCTTCCACAGACTGTTGAACGCGCTCATCACCCCTGCTTCCGTCTTCGCGTCAGCTTTCACTGGTGTCCCCTTTCTCTTGCTGCTAATGGATGTATTCGCACCAGGAGCTAGTGTGAATGCATGAATTTTATGTCCGCCAAACGGGAAAGGCAATAGGCAGGAGCCCGAGGGAAGCGTTCACCGATTGATTCTCGGGGATTGGCAAGGCGGCGCAGCCCTCTTGGCAGAGGCTCTGGGGGTGTCCCGCAGGCTCTAATTCCCCCTCCCCAGCGCGGAGGGCGGGACAGAGGGGGAGGTGAATAGACTTTTGGAGCAAGTCTGAGCTACCGCAGGGGGGAGAGGCCCGAACCACCTGGATCTCGCGGCCTCAGGCGGGGTTCCCTGAGAGAGCTGGGCAGGTATTCTTGTCTTGCTGGTTGAGCTTCTCTGAATGAACGCGGCCGCTGTCATCCTCCACAACAGGTACCAGAGGAGGGCGGACTGGTGACGAACAAGAAGCAAATAGGCCCCGTCGCTGCCCCCAGAGCCGTCGCTCTGAAGCGGATTGCGGCGTCTGACGGCGCTTAATGGACAGCTGCCGCTCCGCCGCCACAAGGCTTTGCACTGGAGATGGTTAGCCTGAGAGCCTGTGAAGAAAGGGCCAGGGCTTTGCCAGAATAGGTTGGCGGACCAACTTGTCATTCTAGCCGAAGCCCTGAGCGCAGCGAATGGGGAAGTGGTCGGGCTCCTCTTGCTCTCCACTGCGTTCCGCTTCGCGAATCCCGATGCATCGGGACTCACACCCACCACATTCCGCAAGGGCCGGGGCATCGGCCCGTCGCTTGCTAGCCTATTTCTTCACAACCTCAGAGAGTAACGTAGGAGAAATAGGTTGCTCGCCTACAAACGAAGGAAGCGCTCTACGACATTACTCCCGATCCAATAGCCCGATGCAAGGATCAACCAGGAGGGAATGGCGTCCCGCGAACACCCAGGGATGACCGGGGGTGGCGGTACCCTGTCCATCCCCTCGTGAGGCAAATAACTGCTAGCCGTGCATTGGCCCCAAGCCGTTATTACTTGGGGCTAGCCGAACGGCGCTCACACGTCCCGCACGCATTTCCTTCACCATTTCCTCGTCGGTCATTACTGGGTTTTGAAAGCGGGTGGCGCATTTGCCCACAGCCCCCAGGCTATGGGAGTCGCTGCCGCCGGTGCCAAACTTCCCCAGCGCTGTGGCCATTGATGCCACATAGTTGTTGGCGTCGTTGGACACCTCCCCATTCAGGACCTCAATGCCGTGAAAGTGCTCCGCGATAATCTCCGTGGCCGGTGGTCGCCCCACATTGCCGACCCACTGGGGGTGGGCCAGAACCAGGACGCCGCCTTCGGACTCCACCACACGGCAAAGCTCATCAAAGTTGAACATGGAGTTACGGAAAGCCTTAACCCCATAGACCAGGACATGGCCATGCTGTGTGTTCACCTCCATGCCCCGGAATACGGCTAAGCCATGCCGCTGCCCAGCGGCCTCCAACCGCGCTGTGTTTTGCCATACGGCATTGTGTTCCGTCAAGCACACCCCGTCCAGACCACGCTCCTTGGCCCGCGCCAGCAGCACGTCCAGCGTCAGGCCGCTATCCATGGAAAGGTGCAGGGTGTGATTGTGGAGATCTATCAACATGTGCGTTGGCTTATCGGTTCTGTGAGTAGCATCTTTGTCGCTTGCTCAGGAAGTACCCTTCAGCTTGCGACACTCCGAAGTGAAGGCTGGGAGAAACTCCAGACAATCCAATGTTACACCGTAGCGCGCGTATTTGAATATGGGCGCTTTCGGGTCATTGTTCACCGCCACGATTACCTTGGACATAGACATACCAGCCAGGTGCTGGCTTGCTCCCGAGATCCCTACGGCAACGTAGAGGTCCGGCGAGACCCTGGCGCCGGTGAGGCCCACCTGCTGGGCCCGAGTGGCCCAGCCTAGATCCACAATGGCTCGCGAAGCCCCGGGCAGCCCACCCAGCACCTCTGCCAACTCCTCTATGCCCTGATAGTTCTTCGCGTCTCCGAGACCAACGCCCCCGGACACCACGACCTTAGCCTCCTCTAGCCTTGGTCCGCTCCTGAGGGGTCTTTCTACGAGTTTCACCTTGTCCTTGAACTCACCCAGCCCAGGGTCCACGGACAAGATCCTGCCACGACTGCCGCTTGCCCTTTCCTCCGTGCTCCTTGTCGCAGGCTGGAAGCCCACCACTGATGGGGGCGACGCCGATACGTGATACGACGCCTGGACAGCGCCTCCGTAGATTGGGCAAACAACCTCCGTCGCCCCAGAGGAGTCGTGGCGCAACTCCAGCGCGTTCATGATGACACCGACTTCCAGCATCGCAGCCAGATAGGGGGCCAGATCCCTTCCCAAGAAGGTCTGTCCCACGAGAATTAGGGAGGGGTCTGCCTGCCTCACGGCGGCCGCTATTGCCAGGGCGTGTGACTCCGGCCTAGGCTCAGCCAGGAGGGTGTGCTCGGCCACATACACATCAGCCACACCCACCGACCACAGCTCCTTTGCCACGGCCTCCGTCCCCGGGGGTCCTGTTACCACCGCGGCCACGCCACCGCTGGCTCCGCCAGTCAGCCTTCGGGCCGCAGCTGCCCCTTCAAAAACGACGGGCGCCAAACGCCCGCCCTCATTCTGTGCAACTATGAGGATCGGCTTGCTCCCTATCATGCCAGCTCCTTTCTGGGTTGCAGGGGCTTTACACACATCGCCCCCAGAGGCTATGTGTTGGGCGGCGGATCTCATTTCCACCACCCGCTCCACCCTCCGGGCATTTTCCGGGGTGATGTCTCAGTTAGCGCAAGGCGTCGGGGTTGTTGTCATTCTGAGGGAGTCCTTCAGCCGAAGGACGACCGAATGAATCTCCTACCAGGAGAGATTCTTCGCAGCGCTCCGCTTGCTCAGAATCATTCATGCCCATGGTCATGGGCACCCTCAAGGATGAAAAATAATCAATCCGTAGGGGCGGACCGATGTGTCCGCCCACCCAAGGACTGGGCAGACACGCAGGACTGCCCCTACGAGCACCCAGCGTCCATGTCCTCATTTTCGTAGCAATGACGACAGGGCTCCTTGTGTCAAGCGTTACAGCGCTTTTTCTGGGGACGCCAAGCCGCCGCAAAGACGCTACGGTTCTTGACCTTTGTGCAAGCGCCACTACAGGCTAACACTGCCGATTCCCCCATCAGCGGCTGCCCAAAAGCACCGATCAGACCGGAAAGGTCGGACTGCCTCGCCTCTCCCTCTTAGATGACACCGTCTCTCCTGAGAACCTGTGCCAGATGTGCTGCCACCTCAGTCGCGTTGCTCCCCTCCAGGAACTGGCACGTGCCCTCGTGTTGCGAAATGTCTGCTTGCACCCGGCGCGCTCTCTCCGCCGGCATATGGACCCGAGCGGCATCAAAGCCAATGTCTTTTGCGGAGAGGGGTACAGCTTTTTTCCGCCTGGCGGCCATGGTAGCCATGCCCGTCGGATAGCGCGGATTCCCTAACTCGTTGCTGATACTTATCACCGCTGGCAGCTCCACATCCACCGTCTCCTCGCCTTCTGGGGTAACCCGGACCACGCGCACGACTCCAGAGGAGACCAGCCGGACATCCTTGGCGATGGATATGAAAGGCATTCCCAGAAGGGCTGCCATGGTTGGACCCACTACACCCTGGTCGTAGTCGGTTCCCTGGCGGCCACACAGGATCAGGCCGGCGCCACCCAGATACCGAATGGCTGTCGCCAGAATATGTGCGAACGCCACGCTGTCCGCTCCCGCAAAGTCACTGTCCACCAGATGGTAGCCCTCGTCGGCGCCGAGCGCGAAAGCTCGCCGGAACAGTGCCTCCGCAGCTACGCCCCCTACAGACAACACCTGGATAGTGCAATCCAGCCCGGCATCGCGAAGGCGCAAGGCCGCTTCTATGGCCTGCGCATCATAGGAGTTCATGCCTACAGCAATGCCATCGCGGCGTATATCCATCGTGCCAGGATCTACATGGAGGCGCCCGGCAAAGGCAAAGGCATCCACAATGTCAGAGTCTGGCACTTCCTTGGCCAGAACCGCTATGTTCAACATAAGTCCTCCGTTTACTCCCCACAGCCCTACAACTGAGACCTGGCAGGACCATAGGCTCACGCTGGCGCCAGAGCTACGGCATGAGCTTCTTCCATGCTCCTGCTTCGGCTTCCTCGTCGCCCAGTAGAAAAAGGAATCCTGGCTCACACCAGACGGTCTCGTCCGGGTAATCAGTAGGGCGGTCATGCGAAATCAGCATTTCATACCAGCGCCAGGGCGGGTCGCCTTGATCAAAATACAGTCCCGTGAGCACCCCCTTGAACGTCTGTCTACCTGGCATCAACCCCCACCGGCCGTTTGGCAACACAACAGGTAGCGAGGCGCCACCATCGCACTCGGCATACTTGCCTTTGAGTGCCTCGTCCACACCGTATCTGCGCTCGTATTTTTGCTCCGGACTTGTCATAGGGGACCTCTCGGCGGACACCTCAAGGGCAGGTCTGCACCGCCCGCACAGGCCTGCCCTAAACGCTTGCTCAACCACACCTGGCCTAAGTCAGGAGACCATACTGTTCAAAGGCCTCCAGACACTCGTTCACCCACTCATCCAGGATCTGCCTCGCCGGCTTCACCTCGTTGAGCAGCCCGGCGGTCTGCCCACACCCTATGGGGTAGTAGACATTCTCTACCTTATTGTCATGGATCTGGAGCGTCAACTCCCGGGTTAGAATAGACTGCATAGGACGTGGCAGGATGGGCGGCGCATCAGGTTGTGCCCACCTCTCGTCAATCCTTGACGCGACATGCCGTCTAAAGGCGCCGTCGCCCCAGTTGGTGCGCACTGTGTCCTCACTGCGCGCCGCCAGTACCTTTTCCTGGTACCAGGGTTCTATGTCGTGCTCCTTGGCCGTCAGCCAAGCCGTGCCTGTCCACACCCCCGCCGCTCCCAGCATCAGAGCAGCAGCCACCTGTCTCCCACACCCCACCCCACCAGCCGCCAGCACTGGGGTGGGCGCACACGCTCTTGCCACCTGGGGTGTCAGAGTGAACGTACCTATGGGTCCACAGTGTCCGCCGCCGTCCTGGCCGTGTGCGACAATGTAGTCAATCCCAGCCTGGTGCTCCCGGACCGCCTGTCGCACCAGCCCTATGAGGCCCAGGACCTTTACGCCGCGAGCGTGCATTTCTGGAATGATGAACGCCGGGTTCCCCTGGGCACAGGCAAAAAGAGGCACCCTGTGCTCAAGGAGCACCTCAAGCTGCTCCCTCGCCGACTCCTGCGTCGCCACTCGTTCTTGCCTCACGCGACCGCCGATCACGGTACCGTCGGGGAGGCGGGTATTGGGGATGTTAAACTCCTTCCGGAGCTTTTCTATCCACGCCCAGTGTCCGGGGGGGATCTGCGCCTCGAACTCCTCCATAGTGCCGGTCTGAGGCATGGAGCCTGACACGATAACGTCTACCCCAAAAGCCTTGCCCCCCACCCTCTCCTCTATCCATTTGAGTTCTATATCTATTTCCTCGGGAGAAAGGCCAGCGACGCCAAACACTCCCATGCCCCCGGCGTTGCATACCTCAACGATCACATCCCTGCAGTGGCCGAAGGACACTATCGGATACTGCAAACCAAACTCCTTGGTAAGCGGGGTCTCCAGGGGGTTCTTTGTTGCTCGCATACCTATTTCCTCCTTAGAATGCGACATGTGAGCCACGCCTCGTGGCTCGTCTCTCGGGCCCAACTGCTGGGTCCTTTCCCGTCTCTGAGGTGCATTGAGCAAGGGCTTCCTCACCCTTATCCGACTGGCCCAGGGGTCCGACTGTCACCGCACGCCGACTGCGTAGTCCATGCCGATGTGCCCTGTTTCGGCCAGCTTCTGGTACTCGTCGTCGCCTATTCCCAGCACCTCCTTGTAAACATAGTCGTTGTCTTCCCCCAGCCGCACCGGCGCATGCCTGACGACCAGGGGGGCGTTCCTCATCTTCGCCAGGGCCCCCGGGTACAGGTAGGTACCTGTATCCTTCTGGGACACTTCTACGAAAATACCTCTAGCCTTCAAGTGAGGGTCCTGAAAGACCGCCGCTTCGTCTAGCACGGGCCCTGCGGGTACCCCCACCTTCTGCAAGAGGTGCATGACCTCATAGTAGTCATGGCGCTTGGTCCAGGACTCCACCAACTTCTCCAGCTCATCCTCGTGCTTGCGCCTGCTCAATGGGTCCTTGAACCGCGGGTCGTGCACCCATCCCTCTCCTACTACCTTGCAGAACCCCTCCCACTGCTCATCGCCGAATATGCATATGCTCACCCAATTGTCGTCGCCCTCGCAGCGGAAATTGCCTGAGGGGACGGCTATCGGGTCTCTGTTGCCCAGGGTTCCCTGCACCCTGCCGTTCATGCTGTAGTCCAAGAATGGTTCGGGGTTATAGGTTATGAAGTTCTCCACGAGAGCCATGTCTATCAGTTGCCCTTTGCCTGTGCGGTCGCGATAGTTCAAAGCCGAAACGATGGCGAAAACCGCTGCAACGCCCTCCGCTGGGTCCGCCGCCGAGGAGCCGGGGAGTTCAGAGGGATCGGCATGCCTGTACCCACGGGTAGAAGCTTGGCCGCCGATAGCATCAATGCCGTTGGCCTGGGCCCTGTAGTCCCGGTAGGGCCCGGTATCACCGTATCCTGAAATCCTGGCGTAGATAATATCGGGCTTCTCCTTCTTGAGCATCTCATAAGTGATTCCCAGTCTGTCCAAGACGCTGGGTACATAGTTGGAAATGAAAACGTCGCTTGCTCGCACCAACTGCTTGAAGATTTCCATGCCCTCGGGCCTGGTTATGTCTATTGTCATGCCGAGTTTGTTTCGCGCCATGGAGTTAAATGTGGCAAACCGGTTCCATGGCCGCTCCCCGGGATCGCCATTGGGGTACCCTGCCGCGCCTTTTGGCGGCCTGACGTACTGCCCGCGAGTGCTGGGGGCGAAGTTCTGAATGGACTCCACTCTGATCACCTCTGCCCCGTAGTCCGCCAGGAACATTTCCGCATAGGGCCCAGCAAATATCACCGTCATACCCAACACCCGGACTCCCTCGAGCGGAAGTTTCCGCATACTATGCGCCTCCATAGTAAACAAGGTCAATCTCAGATGATATGGTTCTCCCTGAGCACAACCAGGTCCTTTTTACTGTATCCCAACTCTGAGTACACCTCAACGTTGTGCTGGCCGAGGAGTGGGGCGGCACGGCGTATAGCCCAGGGCGTCTCCTCCATGACAAAGGGGCGTCCGGGATACTTGACCTGCCCTGTCATCGGGTGCTCAACTTGGACGAAGACGTCCCTGAGCCTGATGTGGGGGTCCTCCAACACCTCGTCAATGGTGTACCTGGGGGCGCAGACGTTGGTAGTCTTCTGCCCCAGCTCAAAGATCTCCCGCTTGGTGTGGCGCATTAGCCAGGAAAGAAAATGGGCCTCGTACTCCTCCCTTACCAAGGGGTCAGCCTGGGTTTCCGGGTCGTAGAACTTGGGGTCCATGAGTTCAGGGGGGTCCCCCATCATCTTCGTCTGCCTCTCCAGGCGTGTGCCGCCGTAGAAATGCACATACCCATCGGCGCAGGGAAACATTCCCGAGCCAGCGCCAGCCGGTCCCACCCCCAAGGCGGCGCCTCTCGGGCCAACGTGGCCGGTGTACTGATATTGGACCAGCGCCGACACCCTCCCGTCCAAAGTACCGATCTGCGTGTCCAGGATTGATACGTCAATGTAGTCCCCAGTACCGTGGCGGCACATCCCGTAGTAGACCACTACAGTCGCCATGGACGCAACTGCCCCGGCATGAAAAATAGAAGGCATTCCCCCGTATTTCACAGGCTCTCTATCTGGCTGTCCCTTGTGATACATGGGCCCGCCCATACCAAAGGCCATAAGCTCCGTCATACCATAGTCCCGATATGGGCCTGTCTGGCCAAAGTTGCTTATGGAGGTCATTACGAGCCTGGGGTTTACCTTCTCCAAATCCTCATAGGCGAGGCCCAGACGCTCCATAACTCCGGGCCTGAAGCTCTCTACTACCACGTCCGCTTTCTTCACTAGCTCCAGGAGGATATCCTTGCCCAGTCTCGTTTTCAGGTTGAGTGTAATGCCCCTCTTGTTGGTGTTCAAGTACAGGAAGAGGCCGCTCTTCTCAGGGTGAGGGTCGTCGTGATAGAAAGGTCCGATGTTCCTTACGCCGTCGCCCGTTCCGGGGCGCTCCACCTTGATGACATCTGCCCCGTAGTCCGCCAGGCGCTTGGTGCACGCCGGCCCCGCTATGTAGTGGGTCAGGTCTATCACCCTCATTCCCGATAGAGCCTGCTGGTCCACAGCTTAGTCCTCCTGCTCCGCCAGGGTTCATTTCACCGAACCCTGATCTGCCTGCTCAGCAGTGTGCCATCTGCCTAAGCGACTGCGCTGGCGCCTGAGGGCTGCGTGGTTCCGCGATGGGAGACGCAACTCGCCAGTAAGAGCCGCGTTTCAAGCGCTCCCCGGGGAGATGCGGGTCTAAGGGCGTGTTTCCAAAGGGTTCCGAATAGGTCATTTTGAGCGAAGCGAAGAATCTTGTCTGCTGGAGGATGGGTCACTCATTGACAGAGCCCATCTTGCAAGCATACAAGATTCTTCGGTCCGGCGTTTGGCCCTCCCTCAGAATGACATTTGGAAACACGCTCTAAGCATCGCTCCTCGTATCAGGGAGAGCCTCTGGGTGGTGTAGTAGCTAAACCCCAACTCGGGATTAGCTGGCGGATAGTCTAGCACATCACTAAACCATTGGAAAGCGCTTTTCGCTGAGGCCATCGGCGCGGGCGGTATGTATCCCCACATGGTTCTATCCATCTCCTTCTCTTCTCCCTGGGCCGCCACCATCTTGTAGAACAACTCGTCGCTCCTAGGCACGTTGCAGGCCAGCCAGTTTCGGGAGCCTCCCTTTAGGTACTAGGAGTAGAATTGCACTGCGGCGGTCATGGTGATCCTCATCATGCAGAAGACATTGGGGGATACCCCCAAACCCCCAGCAGGGGCAGCGCCCCTGCACCCGCATTACTCGCGTTTTTCTGAGACAGGACACGAGGGTGCCGAACGCGGAACACCCCGAAGCGAACGGAACAAAAACAGACCCCACCTGGTTGTGCGTTACCCCAACCCCCTGTATTATTGCCCTGCGGTTACCTACGGAGTAGGCCATGCCCACAGTAAGGCTAGAGGTGCTTCCCTGGCTTACCCGGGCCTTTGGCGCCCAGGGGCCTGGCCGCCTGGTCCGACAGGAGGAGTTGGCCCCCGGAGCCACTGTCCGAGACCTGTTTGACAGGCTGGCCAGCCAGTACCAGGGCTTCGCCGAGCTTGTCTTTGACCCGAACAGCCGAGAGCTGTCTGGGCTGGTTAGCGCCGTACTCAACGACAGGCTCCTGGACCTCCAGGGGGGACTGGACGTCACCTTCGCCGATGGTGACACCATCCTCATGGTCCCCGCCCTCTCCGGAGGCTCTTGACATTCCTGTGCACTAGCAATCGCTTATGGCGTTGCAGGCGCCACAATCACGGATGAAAACGGGCTTTGGTATACCACACCCTGAAGAGTGTGGCATCGCAAGGCCAACGATGCCGCACCGTTTGGAGCCTGCCCTGAGCGAAGCCGAAGGGGTGCGGTACCGTAAAGCCTTTGCTATCTGGCCATCCTATTTTCAAGGCGGGCTGCGGAAGAATGCAGTGTCTTTCGGTGTTCAGAGGGCCTTTGGGAACGGTACTTGCCACCACTGCGTGAAGGTCATCAACCCAACCCCCTCGGTCCCCCTTCCCTTTGAGGGAAGGGGGAAGAAAGAGTGAGATTGTGGAAACTGCAAAGCAGTTTCCACAATCTCACAACAAGCCCCCCTCTCTGCAACGGGGTGTTGCCTCAAAAGTCAGAAAGGTGCAGGGAACGCCGCTCCCGCTGGGGGTCTGGGGGTATCCGCCAGATTCAAAGTTCCCCCTTCCCTGCTACGGAAGGGGGCCAGGGGGTTAGGTTAAAGGACTTTCGGGTCAAGGCACCGCAACGGAGAGGGGAATTAAGGGGGGAGGTCAACCCAGTCATCCAGCCGCAAGAAACTGAAAGACCCTGTGGAAGAATGGGTGTTGATGTTTGGCGCTTGATCCCTGGAGTATGATGGGCGGCGATAGGAGCCGGCCCTTGCGCTGATTCCAGTGACCTGCAAACGGCCAAGAAAGCGTTTTGTACGAGAAGGGGGAGACCCACCATGGCAGTGCCAGGATACGCGGGCAAGATACTACGGGTGGACCTCACTAACGAACGTCTGAGTGAGGAGGTTCTGGATGAGGCCACTCTGAGGAAATGGGTTGGGGGAGTGGGCCTTGGAGCCAAGTACCTGTATGAAGAGGTGCCCACGACGGCCCAGTGGAACGACCCGGAGAACCGGCTGGTGGTTGCCTCTGGCCCCCTGGGGGGGACGCGGGCAGGAGGTTCAGGCACCATCTCTCTCAGCGCCAAGGGATGTCTCACCAACGGCGCTACGTCTACTCAGGCCAATGGTTTCATGGGTGCCTTCATGAAGTTCTCCGGCTACGATGCCTTCGTATTCCAGGGCGCCGCAAAACGGTGGGTGTACCTCTACCTCCACGATGGCGTCGCTGAGCTTCGGGACGCGGCGCACCTGTTGGGCATGGACACCTGGGAGACCGAGGACGCCCTCAAGGAAGAGCTCGGCTACCTGGAGAAGGCGTTGAGCGTGTTCTGCGTCGGCCCTGCAGGCGAAAACCTGGTGAAATTCGGTGGGGTGTTTGGCGACAGAGACCACGCCGCCGGGCACAATGGCATCGGGGCTGTGATGGGTTCCAAGAAGCTCAAGGCCTTCTGCGCCGCCAAGGGACGCGGATCTGTCGCTGTGAAATGGCCGGCTCGGCTAGCCAAGGAGTCAAACTCCGTGTGGGAGCTCATCCAGAAAGACCCCAACACGGGACGGCTCTTCAAGTGGGGGACCGGGGGCGACTACGATTCAGCCGATACCCGGATGGTCCGCGGCACTCTGCCCGTCAAAAACTACACCACCAACCTCTATCCCGAGACCCGTCTTATGACCAACCAGTACGCGCGAGAGCGATGGTCTGCCAAGGGGAATCCTTGCTGGTCATGCCGCACGCACCATTGTCACATGATCACCTTCACCGATGGGCCCTACGCCGGCCAGAGGGTGGAGGAGCCCGAGTACGAGATGTGGGCCGCCTGGGGCCCGCTGGTGGGCAACACCGACCCCGCAGAGGCAATGTTCCTGGCGAACCTGGTCACCCGGCTGGGCCTGGAGGGCAACGAGGCAGGTTTCCTTGTGTCCATGGTGATTGACCTCTACGAGCACGAAGTCCTTTCCCCCCAGACGACCGGCGGCCTTGAGCTACGGTGGGGCAACACAGCAGCCATACGGACATTGCTGGAACGGATAGCGCACAGAGAAGGCGACTTTGCCAACCTCCTTGCCGAGGGCACCATGCGGGCGGCAGAGGCGTTGGGACCGGCCGCCAAGGCAGTCGGCATCTATACGCTCAAGGGGCACTCTCCACGGCAGCATGATCACCGCGCGAACTGGCGGGAGATGTTTGACACCGCGACTTCCGATATTGGGGTCTACGAGTCCGGCTACGCAGGCCCCGCCGACCCGGACACCCATGCCCTTGTCCACAACTTCTCCCCTGAGGAGGTGTCCACAAACGTGGCAAGGACGAAGGGGAGGCGGCAGTTTGAGGACACGCTGGGTACCTGCATCTTCTGCACCAGGGTGCCCCTGAGCCACATCGTGGAGATGCTCAACGCTGCCACAGGGTGGGATCTCACGATAAGGGAAGCCCAGGACGTAGGCTTTAGAGCTGCCAACGTGATGCGCGCCTTCAACCTGAAACACGGCGTTCCCGTTGAGACGGAGAAGCCTTCTCCGCGGTGGAGCTCGGCTCCTGTGGACGGCCCCGCCAAGGGCGTTACCGTTGCACCTCACTGGGAAGGGATGCTAGACAATTACTACGAGCAGATGGCCTGGGACCGCAAGAGCGGGCGGCCCCTGCCCGAGACGTTGCGTGCCCTGGGCCTGGAAGACGTGGAGAAGGACCTGTGGGGAGCCGCCTAGTGTCCTGTCTTGATAGTTCGTCGAACAATGGGCGCCACAGTCTGTCATGCTGAACCCTTCGGCTTCGCTCAGGATAAACTCCGTGAAGCAT
>JACQUH010000262.1 GCA_016210375.1 Chloroflexota bacterium | reverse complement strand
GTCAGCGTGAACCTGGGCCTGCCCCTGGTGCGCACCTCCGTTGACCACGGCACGGCCTTTGACATCGCCGGCAAGGGCGTGGCCCAAGCCGTGAGCATGGTGGAGGCCATCAAGCTGGCGGCCATGCTTGCCGGCGGCAAGGGCCTGCCCAGGTAGGCAGTGGGGCCATGGGTCGGGACGTGGGCCGGTGGGCAGATTCGTCCCGACGCCCTTGCTCGGGCCGATCCCGTGACACCGGGATGAGCGAGGGCCAGAGGGCCCGGCGTCCCCTCACGGGATGCCCAGCAGCCGCTGGGCGTTGCCGCCCAGGATGGCCTGCTTGTCCGCCTCTGCCAGGGGGCTGGCCGCCACCTGCCGGATGAGGCGGCCCGGTTTCATCAGGGGGTAGTCGGACCCCAGCAGGACGTGGCCGGCCCCCACCAGGGCCGGCGCAACAGTGAATATCTTGGAGTCATACAAAAAGGGCGAGGCCGCGGTGTCAAAGTAGACGCTGGCGAGGGCTGCGCGCACCTCTGGCATCAGGGCGTAGAAGGGGAGGCCGCCGCCCCAGTGGGCGCAGACGATGGTCACGCGGGGGTGCTGCTGGATGAAATCCATGAGGAGGGCGGGCGTGGTGGCCCCCTTGCCCGCGTAGGCGTGCCCCACCGGCTCCGAGGCGTGGGTGAGGACGATCAGCCCGAGGGCGCGGGCCAGGTCAATCAGCGGCCCCATGACCCCGGGGTCCGACAGGCGGTAGCCCTGGGTATCCGGGTGCAGCTCGCCGATGCCCCGGGCGCCCAGGCGGGCGCAACGCTCGGCTTCGCGCAGGGCAGGCTCGCCCCAGGCGGGGTTCACGGCGCAGAAGGGGACGATGCGGCCTGGGAAGCGGGCCACCGATGCCAGGATGTAGTCGTTGGCCTCCTGGGCCACCTCAAGGCTGGTCCAGCCGTAGCCCAGGGCAACGGCAGTGTCAACGCCGGCCTCATCCAGGGCCGCCACAAGCTCCTCCGCCGTGGCCATGGGCGACCGAGGGCTGGAAAACAGCGCCCGCAGGGTGGCGTCCCGCTCCAGGTAGCGCCCGCGCTCTCGTGCGAAGGACGGCGGCAGGATGTGGGTGTGAAAATCAATGAGCATGGGAGGCGTTATGGTGGCGGCACTTCTCCCCGTTTCCTTATGATCTCCGTAAGGCTAGGAAGACGTTGAGTAATGGATTCCACGATGTTACGCCACTGGCGAATTCGCTCGAATATTAAATCTATCTCGTCTTGCTCCCGCGCAAGCGCATTTTGCTCCCGCGTAACCGCACCCATCCGTGCTTCCCACAGGGACAAACTCGGTGCTGTGTCGACAATCTGTTCTGACTGTAATGATTCGGCATATGCCCTCTCGAGCGAATTCAACTCCGCGTCCAAGCGGTCATGTGCCGCGCTTGTTCTGTCCAGCCATGCCGACACCTGACCTAGCTTCCTGTGGATCGCGCCATTGGAAATGGCCTGGCGCTGTAGCCATCTGGCAATTTCTTTCAGATTGGGCGAGTCTGCGCCAGTTGAAGCGATTCGCAGGGTGAAAGTCACTGCATCAGCGGAAGACGGAAAGAATACGTAGCCATTCACCCAGAGAAAGACTGCTACTGTGGTCAAGCCCAGCCGTTTGTTGCCATCCAACAGCGCATGATTCTTCACGACGGACCGAAAGAGAGCGGCGGCCTTGTCAAAGACTGTCCTATGAAGGTAAACGCCGCCAAAGGTCTGCTGGGGCACTGCGAGCGCCGACTCCAGAAGGCCTCTGCCTTGCACACCGCCGTTATACTGAAACGCTGGCATCGGGTCCGGATACTCCGGGTACATTTCCGATGCCAGCGTCCAGATAAAGCCCTCAACCGCTTCAATTGTAAGGAAGATGTAGCGGCGGCTAATAGTGCTCCAACTCCTTCAGCGCCGGCCAGTGCAGGTCAATGATCAGTCGGGCCAACTCCTGCATGAACTCCTTGCGCTGCTCTGGGGTGGCACGCTCCAGGAAGTCGGCCATCTCTTTCGTGGTCGGCGCCTTCTGAAGCATTTCCTTCAGTTCGTCGAGGTCCCTTTGCGTGATGACCTTGGCCATAATGCACCGTTCTTCTAAAGGCAGCAGGGCTAGTGACGACCTCTTGCCGCCCAAACGGGGGTCTACTGATGAGACTATCATACCATACCGTGATGTCAGCAATGGCTTGAACGTGGCAGGGGGCAAAGGCGCAGTTGCATAGACACCGCTCTTCGCCCGTTGCTATAATCGGGGACATAGACCGCCAAGGAGGTGCAATGGTCTCCACCAGACAAGGCACAGAGGTGTCGTCCTCATCCACCGCTCAGATCTCAGCCAACGGCGCTTCCGCCGTCCCTTCCATGAGCTACCGCCAGCTACGGGAGGTGGCCAGGGCGGTGCGCCGGGACCTCCTCCTCGCTATCACCGAGGCGGGCAGCGGCCACCCCGGCGGCTCCCTCTCGGAAACGGACATCCTGGTCGCCCTCTACTATTGCTTCCTTCGCCACGACCCGAAAGACCCCTCCTGGCCGGAGCGGGACCGCTTCATCCTCAGCAAGGGCCACGCCTGCCCGGGCCTGTACACGGTGCTGGCCCATCGCGGCTACTTTCCCAAGGCGGACCTGAGTACCTTCCGCAAGCTGGGCAGCCACCTCCAGGGCCACGCCAAGACCGGCACGCCCGGGGTGGAGATGTCCTCCGGCTCCCTGGGGCAGGGCCTCTCCTTCGGCGTCGGCGTGGCCCAGGCTGGCCGACTGGATGGCCGC
>JACQUH010000023.1 GCA_016210375.1 Chloroflexota bacterium | reverse complement strand
CTCCGCAACGGAGAGGGGGACGATGATTTGAGGAATCGGTGTGATGCGGCGGAGCCGCATCACACCGATTCAAACCCGCGTTACATCTCCCCCATCCCGTGCGGGACGGGGGAGCCCGAGGGGGTTAGGTCGGAACCAAATTGGCAGGTTATGTCAGCAATTACCATAAGGGGGCGGCATCATGCCCCAGCCTGAAGGCTGGGGCGAAGAAGTCCATTTTGAGATAATTACTAGGAAACCAAGAGAGACAGGCACATCCCAGAGGTTTTCGCTAGGGCCTGTGCTACAGACCGTGGACCAGCAGGGCCTGGCAGAAGCGGGCCGTGGCCACCAGGTCAGGGATGGGGACGAACTCCCGCGTGGTATGCATCTCCTGGGTGGACATGCCCACGACGACGCACTGGACGCCCTTTCGGTTCAGAATGTTGCCATCAGTGCCGCCGCCGGAGGGGGTCAGCTCGGCTTCCATACCCAGGGTAGCCAGGACTTTCACCAGCCCTTGCACCATCGGGTGGTCTTTAGACAGGGAGTAGCCCTCAAAGTCAGAGTAGAGCCTCTCGCTGACCGTGGCCTGCGGGTGCCGGCGGCGGGCCTCCTGGAAGGCGTCCAGCACCTGGCGGCGCAGGCTCTCCAGGGTGGCTGCGTTTCGGCTGCGGAACTCGCCGGAGAAGGCGGCCCGCTCCGGGACGGCGTTGCGCACGGAGCCGCCGCTGATGAGGCCGGTGTTGAAGGTGGTCTCGGGGTCCAGGCGGCCCTGGGGCAGCGCGGCGACGATCTCCGCCGCGATGCGGATGGCGGATATCCCTTTCTCTGGCTCGGCGCCGGCATGGGCGGCCCGTCCCTTTATCTCCACGTCAAAGCCGATGTACGAGGGGCTGGCGATGGTGACCTTGCTGGGCGGGCCGTTGCCGTCAAAGACCACGCCTCGATTGGCCCGGATCAGGGACATGTCCAGGTTCTTGGCCCCCACCAGCCCTATCTCCTCGCCTCGGGTGAACACCACCTGGACGGGCGTCCGCCTCGCCCGGTCTTCCCTGGCGGACTCCAGGGCCTCCAGGATAGCGGCGATGCCCGCCTTGCAGTCTCCCCCCAGGACCGTGGCGCCATCGGTGACGATGCGGTCGCCTTCCATCCTGGGCTTGACGCCTCGTCCAGGTTCCACCGTGTCCATGTGGGCGGAGAGCAGCAGGGGATCGTCCCCCGCCTCCGAGGCGATGACGTTGCCGTGGGCGTCTCGTTGGACGGTAAAGCCCAGGGCCGAGAGGCGGCGGGACAGCTCCTGAGCAACGGCCTCCTCTTCGCCCGAGGGGCTGTCTATGCGCACCAGGTCGCAAAAGGCCTGTACCAAGCGGTCGCGGTGGATCATGGGCACCTCAGGGCCAAGTAGTCGGGATTCTTCCCCCTGCGCCTCTATGTCTTCCGTAGAGAAACAAAAGGGGGTACACTATGAACGCAACCTGGTGTGTCTGGTACGCCAGAGGTCGTGTCCTTCAAGGGAGTTGGCTGAACCTATGTTTTCCATGCAGGTCCCCCAGATTTTGCTTTTGGCGGTGGCAGCGGGGTATGTGCTTGGCTCCATCCCCTCGGCAGTTATTATCAGCCGCATGCGGGGAGTAGACATCTTCTCCGTCGGCTCAGGGCTGGCGGGGGCCACTAACGTCTTTAGAAGCGTAGGTCCCATGGAAGGGACCATCGTCTCCATGATTGACGCGGCCAAGGGCGCATTGACCATCGCTATCGCGTACCGCCTTGGCCTCGCCGAGGAGATGGTCCTGCTGCCGGCTCTCGCGGCTCTGATAGGCCACTGGCGGTCCCTCTTCACGCGCTTTCGTGGCGGAGACGGAGTCGCCACCCTCGTGGGCGTCACCGTTGCCCTCTTCCCTGTCTATGGCCTGGTCAGCGTGTTTACGGGGCTGGTGGTCTCCCTTATCGCCCGCTGGCTGGGCCAGCCGGTACCCACCCTGTGGGGCGGCATCGCGGGCTACGGTTTCCTCCTCCTGCGGGCCCCAGCGTCCCAGGACAGCGCCCTGACGATAGTCGGTGTGGTGTTCCTCGCCCTCGTGGTCCTGGCCCATGGTGTCATCGGCCATAGACGGCGGGCAGCCTAAACGCCTACGCTTCCACCACCTCCGAGCGGCCCTGGTGCGTGATGGAGAGGTGGGTGAAGAAGCTATCCGCCGTGGCCCCATGGGTATGCCGCTCCCCTGGCGGCACGTAGACCGCCATCCCAGGCGTCACCACATGCTGCTCGTGCTCCGTCGCCAGGATCCCCTTGCCCGCAATGCAATACAGTATCTGGTCGTGGGTATGGGTGTGCAGCTTGGTGCGCGCGCCAGGGCTGAAGGTGATGGCAGCAAGGCGCAACGTGCCGGCCATGGCCTCCGTCACCAGCGATTGGCGGGCCACCTTGCCGACGAAGATGTCTCCGCCTGACCAGTCTGGGGTGGTCTCGTTCAGGTTAACGACTTTCATGCTCTCTCCCGCTGGCATCTGGCGCCTACCCCACGCCGAGGGGCCCGCTCGCCGGCCTTGCCGGTCCTGGGTTGCTCTGATGGTCGGGGCGGCCGGGATTGAACCGGCGACCTCCTGGTCCCAAACCAGGCGCGCTACCGCTGCGCTACGCCCCGATGACTCCATCCTAGGCCCTGAATGAGCCACGGTCAACTATCTGGATAGGAGAAGTGCTTGTGCCTCCGTACCTACCCGTGTCTGTGGCCCGCGGCAACGCCAAGCTGGGCTATGCACAATGTGCGCATCCGCCTGGATGCGGCGAAAATCAGCAGCCCGGCACCTCTCCAGCGCATGGCCTCTGGCGGAACGTGCCCTGCACGGCCCAGAACCAGTGGGGACGCCAGCAGGGTTGCAGGCATGGGCGAGGGGAGAAAGAGCAGGGGAAGGTGTGGCTACGGTTCCCGGGCGAGGACCAGTCCCCATACGGAGGCAGCTCCGGCGTCCCGCAGGGCCATGGAACACGCCGCCAGGGTGGAGCCGGTGGTGCAAACATCGTCTATTAGCAGCAGACGCTTCCCGCGGACCAGGTCCTCGTCCGCCGCAAAAGCGTCTTGCACGTTGACGCGCCGCTCCTCGCTGCTCAGGCTGCGGGCCTGGGAGGGCGTGTTCCAGACCCGTCGCAGCGCTCCCTCCTCCACGGGCAGGCCCAAGGCCTCTCCCACCGCGCGGGCCAGGAGCGCGGACTGGTTGTAGCCTCGCTCCCGCTCCCGTTTGGGGTGAAGCGGCACGGGCACCAGGCCCTGGGCCGGAAGCTTGGCCTGTCGGGAGAAGTCGGCCATGAGCTCCCCCAGGGGCTGGGCTAGGGCGCGGATGCCCTGGTATTTCAGGGCGTGCACCATATGACGCACAGGCCCCTCCAGGAGGAAGGGGGAACAGATACCGTCAATCTCCAGGGGATGCTCCTGGCAACGCAGGCAGAGGGGATGCATGCGCTTCATGGGCTGGGCACATAGGGAGCAATACGGCTGCCCGAGGCGCGGGAGGTCTGGCTCGCAGGACTTGCACAGGAAGTGGCCGTGCCTTCCGCAGACGTAGCACCGCTTGGGAAAGATGAGGTCAACCGTGGCGACGGCTATACGGGTGGCAGCCTGTCCGAGGGAGACGGGTACGCTCATGGTGGAGAGGCCTCTGGATATTTTGCTATCATGTTAGAATAAATCTCCCTCCAATAAAAGGGGGTAGCGGGGGTAAGATAGAGTTGCGCAGGGGAAAGGGCATTGGCATGGGGAGGGTACCTTGCCCTACGAGCGACACGATACAGAGGCTTACCGTGATCAAGGCAGTCTTTTTTGACTTCTATGGCACCCTGGCCCGGTTCTATCCGCCGCGGGAAGAGGTGCAGACCAGGGCCATCACCAGCTTTGGGTATGCGGTGACCCGGGAGGGCCTGGTGAAGGGGTATGCCCGCGCGGACGACTACATGGGCCAGGTGAACGCCGGGAACCAGCCCATGAACAGGTTGCGGGGCGAGGCCAGGCTAGACTTCTTCGCCGCCTACGAGCGGATCATCCTGAGGGAGGCGGGGGTGGAGGTGGGTCTGGAGGAGGCCCGCCGCATCTGGGCCAAGGTGCAGGAGATCCCCTACGGCTTGGCCCTCTATGACGACGCCATACCCGCGCTGGACGCCCTGAAGCGGCGGGGGCTGATCCTGGGGCTGCTGAGCAACATCGGGCGCCAACCGCAACAGCTCACCGACACTCATGGCCTGACGCCCTACCTGGATTTCGCCGTGACCTCCGAGGAGATCGGTAGCAACAAACCGCATCCGCCTATGTTCCTGGCCGCCCTCGAGCATGCCCACGTGGCGCCGCAAGAGGCCCTGCACGTGGGCGACTCCTACCTGTCCGACGTGCAGGGGGCTCGCGGCGTGGGCATCAACGCCGTGCTGGTGGACCGGGAGGGCGTGGCTGAGGCCCCGCCAGACTGCCCCAGGGTCAGCGGGCTGCTGCAGGTGGTGGACTACCTGTAGGAACCGAAAGGGGAGCGCGACATTCTGTGCTCCCCTTTCGTCTGGCTGCTCTACAGAGCAACCTATCTGCCTGAAGCTTTGGTGCTTGGCCCCACCTCTGGCGCAACGGCCACTTTGGAAGGCTCGTCTTTCTTAGCGTCCGCTCCCACCGCTTGCAGCACGTAGTCAATGAGCATCTTCTCCGGCACGGCGCCCACGAACTGCACCTTGTTGTTGATGACGGTCTTGGGCACGCCGGAGACCATGTACCGCTGGGCCAGCAGGGGGAACTCCTGCACCTCCACCACGTCGGCGCGCACTGTGGGGT
>JACQUH010000022.1 GCA_016210375.1 Chloroflexota bacterium | reverse complement strand
CTCCCCCCACCCCAGCCGGCGCCGACCAGCGCGCCCGTCTCCAGCGAGCTGTACATCCGCCGCCTGCGAGTGGACGAAGGCCTGTACCGGCTGGACGCCTACCTGGACGCCGCTTTCCTGGCGGGCCACCTCTTCGTGCGCGTGATCCACGGCAAGGGCGCCGGCGTCCTCAAGGGGGCCGTTTGGCAGCGCCTGAAGGAGCACCCGCTGGTACACAGCTACCGCCTGGCCGACCCCGGCGATGGCGATGCCGGCGTGACGGTGGTGGAGCTTGTAACGCGGTAGCCACATACCCACACTCTGGGATTTCCGATTATCCTTCACAAAGAACGGCCACTTGACTGAAGGGTGCCATGTACCTATAGTTGGGCAGCCGACAATCTGCGTCGGTCCCATTCCGACTTGTTTTGAGGAGTATGACAATGTGGAGATTCCCGTGGTGGCCGCTCGTTCTCCTCTTCTGGAAGCCTCGGTACCAGTACCAGCTTGTCACGGGGACTTCCCGGGGCGGGGGAGTGGTAACCTGGCCCCAGGCCGCCATTGACGAGGCGGTGAGAGAAGCAGAGACGAAGATGGCTCCCCTTATTGCCCAGGGGTGGCAGGCCGTCAGTGTGGGGGTCGGCGGCAGGGCGGGAATGGGCTTGCGGACCGAGGGCGGCGCAGGAGTCGCAACGGCAGGGGAAGCCGTAGACGTCGTTGTGCTCATGCGGAAATAGCGCGGTCCACCTGCCCAGCAAGTAGGGGCGACCCGGCGGATCGCCCCCACGAACCAGGCCCGCCCCGGCGAGGGCGACGCCGGCGTGACGGTGATGGAGTTGGCCCGGGGCGAGGTAGCAAACAACCCCGTAGGGGCACGAGATGTCGTGCCCCTACTCCAGCATCTATCAGGCGCCCCGTCCAGAGGCAAAAGGGTGGGCATACAAGGAGGGACCTATGTTTAGAGGCAGGAGTTGGATAGCGGCTGATGGCAGGAACTGGTGGGTAGCGTTCTCTCTGGCGCTTATCGGTATCATAGGGGTCGCGGGCACGGTGGTAGGCGTCGTGCTCTGGATCCCGAAGGCTCCGGACAGGCCCGAAATCCTCTTGCCTATCCTCACTGTCGCCGGCGTTGTCGCCCTGCTGGCGACGCTCAGCGCGGTGGCGGTCGCCTACTCCGCCCTCAATCTGCAAGACAAGAGTCACGCCCTGGGGCTGCCCGAGGGAAGCGTCCGTTCCGTCATCGCCCTGAGCCTCATCGTCATCTTTACCATCTCAGCAGTGTTCCTGTACTCCAGTCTCGCTACAGTGAGCACCAAACAGTTCATCGCCATAACACAGGCCCAGCTAGACGCCATTCCCAGAGACCAGATCATCTCTCAAAAGCCGATTGAGCCGAAAAAAGAGGGGGACCCTACCCTCTATGATGTTGAGACCAGGGTTGAGCAGAGTCAGGCGAGCCAGGACTTCGCGCAGCAGATGCTGACGGCCCTCATCACCCTGGTGACGGCCGTCGCCGCCTTCTACTTCGGCAGCAAGGCCGTCGTCACAGCCCAGGGTGGGGGAGGGCAGGCTGCCCTCCGGATCATGAAGCCAGACTCGCCCGTGAGCCTGGCCAGGGCAGGAGCAAGCTTGCCTATCACCGTTGCCACATCGCCCATTGGCGAGGCAGTCACCTGGGACCCTCCCCAGGGTGACTCGGACGGCACCCTGAAGCAGACGCGGTTTGGGGAGTTTGAATACGTGCGTGGCGCCGCCGCAGAAGACTCCGTGACCCTGAGGTTCCGGCTGGTGAGCAACCCTGCTGTGAGCCAGGAGCTCATCGTGAAGGCAACGTAGGCAGGGCGCGATGTATCGCGCCCCTACCCTCGTGCGCTCCTGACGCCCGCCGGCCCCCGGCGAGGGCAACGCCGGCGTGACGTGGCGGCGCTGGCGCGCGGGCAAACGTGCGCGCCAACATGGCGGCCAGATTGCTCTATAATAGCCCTGCATCTCTTGCGGCAAGGAAGGCAGCCCATGGCCGTGCAGCTACAACGACGCGCCTTTACCGTTGACGACTACCACAAGATGGTTGAAGCCGGCATTCTTACCGAGGACGACCGTGTAGAGCTGATCTGTGGAGAGATTATAGAAATGGCGCCTATAGGTTCACGTCATGCAGCTTGCGTCAAAGGCTTGAATCACCTGTTTGCCACGCAACTGGGTGGTCGGGTTGTCATAGGCATACAAGACCCCATCCAGGCCAGCGAGCATTCAGAGCCCCAGCCCGATGTCTCAATCTTGCGCCCCAGGTCAGACCGTTACGTCTCTGCTCACCCTACCCCCGCCGATATTTTCTTGCTCCTAGAGGTCTCTGACTCAACCCTTGCTTACGACCGCGACATCAAGCTGCTCCTCTATGCCCGCGCCAGTGTCCCGGAGGTGTGGCTCCTGGACCTGGCGGCCCGCCGGGTGGAAGCCTACCGCTCGCCTTCCCCCAACGGCTACCTGGAAATACGCCACGCCTATTCAGGCGATGCCCTGACCCCCGCCGCCTTCCCAGAGGTCAGCTTCGCCATAGACGACATGCTAGTGTAGGCCCTGCTTCGGTTTGGTGGTGATCGCCGCCTGACCGCCCATATACCAGATTTGACAATAGCTCTCAAGTCTTGGGGCAAGGACATCTCGGGCAGTAGGGGGTGGGCATGTCACTTATTTCTGGCTTCGGTAGCAGATTCAAGCGATACTGGCTATCCGCTGTCCTTTTTCTGATACCCCTGATTCTCTATGTCTTCGGACCCCTTGTGCTGCAAATAGCTGATCTTTACCTACACCTGCTCTTGACTCTGACAGCAGTTATGGGGGTTCATGTCCTAGATAGGCTTTTTCTCGCCATGCACTCAGAGCAGGCCCTGGATCACCTGATCAAGACTGTTCGCTGCGACATCGGCGAGCAAACCAGATCCTTAGTGCAGACCTCCAAATCCCTGGTCGCAATGGACCGAAGCGGAATCGAGCAGGTCTATTCCGGTCGCGACGAGGCTGCCGTGGATATCACAAGAGACCTGACCAATGCCGACAACTCCCAGATCCGACTGATAGGCATTTCACTGAACGATTTCGTAATGGGCATGGACGTTAACCTGGTCAAAGTGTGGAGTCAGATCCAGGACTATATTGCAGGGGCGAAAGCAATCGCCCATCCTGACCGCGGGCTAGACATACGGGTCCTGATCATCGACCCTGCATGTTTCGGAGCGAAGCTCCGCGAAGAAGCCGAGAAGCGGCAACAAGGTGGCCCTGTGGTACATCTCACGCAGGATGTCGAGGGTGCGGCGAGGGCTCTTTACCGCTTGGAATCAACGGCAGCCGACAAGAGCAAGACCACTCACGTCACCCTGGAGTGTCGCTTGTACCGCCTGCCACCGCTTCTTTTCCTATGCTGGACCGATTCTGTTTGCTACGTCCAGCAATACCACTTTTGGTCAAGACGTGACAACCGGACGCCGATGCCAGTCTTGAAGTTTCTAAAGTCCGACGTCTCGGACACTGCCTACCCGTACCATGACGAGATGAAGCAGCACTTCGAATGGATTTGGGAGAACGCGTCAATATCTGTGGCGGATTACCTAGAACACTCTGTGGTCGGAACCGACGAGGGGCTCAACCAGTGCGGCACCGTGAATATCTACACGAACCCAAAAACAGCACATGATCGCATGGTGCACTTGTTGCAGAAGGCCAAAGACAAAGTTTCTATCCAGGGAATCTCTCTCTCGTCATTTTTTACGCCCGGAGAACTATTTTCGGCACTGTATTCCCTTGTTAGAAACGAGAACGTAGACATAGAAATACTGTTACTTGACCCCGACTGCGAACAGGCACGATACCGGTCATACAGGGAGCAATTGTTCGCGCACCCGAACGAAGTCTACGATGAATACATCGATGGAAAAGGCCACGAAGGTTCAGTGCTGTACCAGGATACAATGAGAACGATCTCTACTATCAAGGGGATCGTTCAGCAGTTTGCAAATGAGGGAGGTTGGAGGGGGAAAATCAAAGTGAGGCTTTACAAATCTGCTCCTGCCTGTTTTGTTCTCCGTGTTGACGATCACGTACTTGTTGAGCAGTATCACTACGGCAAGATCATAGGCCAAGTACCTGCAATCTTAGGGAAAGACATGCCTTTGGTCGAGTACTGCAAGGATCCCACTCCATTGTTTAGATCAAACGCCAATCGGCTAAGGAGTCCCTTCGGCCTCCTTGTTAACCACCTTGACTTCGCGCTCAAATCAATGGTGGTTGACTTGCTGTCAACGGACCCGAATAAGCCGAAGCTCTGACTCTGGACCCTTCCTCCTTGCTGGCGTTGCTTGGCCTGTTCTTGCTTCTGTCTGGCGACCGGAAGAGGGTGGCTGACCTGGAGACCTTGCGGGAGAGACTCCTCTCCCTGGCCAATGACCTCCCTCCACAACTCAAGGAAAACCTCACAGAGGCGGTCTGAAAGAAGGGCGAAAACCCGAGCCCCTAGACCAGGTCGGCTTCAAACTCTCCTTCCTGCCCCCACCCCCTCCTGCTACCCTAGTCCTATGTACACCATCGTTGCTCCAATCCAGCGCCTTTCACCCCATAGAGGGGCGCAGCATGCCCGTCCCTACGCCCAGCCGTACGCCCACATACCGCCTGAGAGCAACGGGGGCCGGCGGCTACAGGCATGGTGCGGGGGGGTGTCCTTTCCCACCCCAGCTTTCACCTCGAGTGTCTCATGCTTTCGGAACTCCGCGTTTCCGGTAGCCATAGCTGCCACCCCCTCCCTTCCCTGAACCCAGGGCATTCATGGCCGGTGCCCCTCCTTCGGTGCCGCGAGAAAATGCGCCTCCGCTCTTGTGGCCCATGAAGCGGAGGGAGGCTATGGCGGAAAGCCATGGTCCCCCCAGTGTGCCTCTTGTCATTGATGAAGCTTTCCGGTATAGTCACCAGCGTCAAGCCAAATTTGGCTTGGCCAGCGGGGTCAGGTCCAGACCCCCTCAGTGCAAATGTACACGTGAGGTTCTATCCGATGAACGCTGTCAAAGACCTTTTGAAATCTGGAAAGACCGTCATTGGAACAGCCGGCTCCGCCGCCGGCGATATGGCCATGTTGGCTGATACCGGTTTTGATTTCCTGCTTTTTGACACCCAGCATTCCCCCGTGGAGGTCAAACAGTTAATCCCCGCCATTCAATCCATGCGCGGTAAGAAGGCAGCGCCCATCATCCGTGTGAGTGCAAACCGGGCAGACCTCATCTGCTTTGCACTGGACGCCGGTGCCAGAGGCCTCATTGTGCCCATGGTCAACACAAAGGAAGAGGCCATGGCCATGATAAGGGCGTGCAAGTACTCCCCACTCGGCGATCGCAGCAACTCAGGTGTTCGTGGTGAATGGGGCGAGACTACGGACTATCGCAGCTATCTGGATATGGTGAACAGGGAGCTCCTGATCATCCCCATGATTGAGACGCAACAAGCCATTGATAACATAGACCAGATACTCAGTGTTCCCGGGATAGACGTCCTCCTGGTTGGCCCATCAGACCTCTCCATTGAACTCGGTGTGCCATTGGATTATCCCTCCGATACGTACCAGCGCGGGTTGGACACAATTGCCGCTGCGTGCAAAAGACACGGAGTGGTCCCGGGCATGTACTTCATCCCGCCCAACATGGAGCCTGATTTCTATGTGGATAAGGGATTCAAGTTCTTTACGGTGCCCTGGGCCAGGTGGGCCACAGACGGAGTTCAGAAGGGCCTGTCCAGCATAAAGAGGTAGATGCACAACAGGCCTTTGCCTTTTCTGTAGGGGTGGCCCATGCGTCACCCCTACTCTCCCCCCTCCATCCACCCCTTACCCACCCCCATCCCCGCCTGCTACCCTCGTGCCATGCTGGCAGACGAACACACAGCCGCACACCTGGAAGCGCCGTAGCGCCACCCGCCCATAGCAGCACAACACATCGTGCTCCCTCTTGCCCCTTTGCCCGTATGTCCGTATGTCCGTATGTCCGCCTGCCCCTCTTCCCTTTCCCCCGTCCCCGCCGTACACTTGTTCCGCCATGACCCTCTTTGACCACAGCCGCCGCCAGCGCCAGGCCCGCACCGCGCCCCTGGCCGCCCGTATGCGCCCCCGCTCCTTTGACGAGCTCTTGGGCCAGCAGCACATCGTCGGCCCTGGGCGCGTCCTGCGCCGCAGCATAGAGGCCGACGCCGTGCCCTCCATGGTCCTGTGGGGGCCGCCTGGCTCCGGCAAGACCACCCTGGCCCTCATCATCGCCGGCGTCACCCACGCCCACTTTGAGCAGGTCTCCGCCGTCACCGCCGGCGTCGCCGACCTCCGCCGCATCATCACCGAGGCCCGCGACCGCCTGGGCATGACCAGCCAGCGCACCATCCTCTTCGTAGACGAGATCCACCGCTTCAACAAGGCCCAGCAGGACGTTATCCTCCCGCACGTGGAGGACGGCACCGTCACCTTCATCGGCGCGACTACCGAGAACCCGTCCTTTGAGGTCATCGCGCCCCTGCTCTCCCGCAGCCGCGTCTTCACCCTCAACGCCCTGACCGACGACGACATCGGGACGATAGTAGGCCGCGCCCTGTCCGACGCCGAGCGCGGCCTGGGCAGCATGGAGGCTTCCCTGGAACCCGATGCCCGGAAGCTGCTGCTGACCGCCGCCAACGGCGATGCCCGGGTCGCCCTCAACGCCCTGGAGCTGGCCGTGGCCGCCACGAAGTCCGACGCCGCCGGTAGCCGCACCGTCTCCCTGGCAACCATGGAGGACGCCCTTCAGCACAAGGCGCTGCAGTACGACCGCGCCGGCGACCTCCACTACGACACCATCTCCGCCTTCATCAAGTCCGTGCGCGCCTCGGACCCCGACGCCGCCCTCTACTGGCTGGGGCGCATGATAGAGGCCGGCGAAGACCCCCTCTTCATCGCCCGGCGCATCGTTATCCTGGCCGCCGAGGACATCGGGATGGACGACCCCCAGGCGCTGCCCGTAGCGGTGGCCGCGCAACACGCCGTCCACTTCGTCGGCATGCCTGAGGG
>JACQUH010000232.1 GCA_016210375.1 Chloroflexota bacterium | reverse complement strand
ATTCTTTAGACCGCAGGGGGAGAGGTCAGAACCACAGCAGCACAAGTATTTGGTTGATGACCATAAGGGGGCGGCATCATGCCTCCGCCTTATGGTCCCTAACTAGATAACTTGCCTGTTTTGTAACGAAGCTTTGACCATCATCCCAACCTTCCCCCAAGGAGGAATCCCGATGTCATCGGGTCTCTCCCTTGGGAGAGGATGAAGGTGAGGGTCAGGCGCTTGTAGCAAGAGGTAAGCTATTTCGTTAATGACCATAAAGCTGAGGTGCAGAAAGCTATTTTGAGATAGTTACTAAGGCGAGGGTGAAGGTTTGCCAAAGACCAATCAACTATCTTGTTGATGACCATCAGAAGAAGGGGACAGGATAGTACGGCATAGGAAACTTGAGCCTTCCGTGGATAATGACCGTGGTATACTTCCCAAGATTGCTTTGCCAGGGAGGCCTTACATGGCGGCCTTGCTCACCCGGGGGCTCACCAAGAAGGTCTACTACGGCTGGTGGATTGTGGCTGCCTTTTTCCTGGCGGAGTTCACCGCCGCGGGCGCTGGCGGCTTCACCTTTGGCTTTTACCTGAAACCCATGAGCCAGGAGTTCGGCTGGAGTCGTTCCCAGGTCGTATTTGCCTTGACCATCCGCAGCTTCGTCACGCTCTTCACCTCGCCCCTGATTGGGGTGCTGCTGGACCGGTACGGGCCCCGGTTCCTGGTCACCATCGGTGCCTTCATCGGCGGCGTCACCCTCATTTCCCTGTTCTTCCTGGACAGCCTCTGGCACTGGTTGTTGGCCTATGGAGTAGGCGAGGCTTTTGGCCTTGGTCTGACAGGGGCCCTGGTGACCCAGGTCACGGTCTCCAAGTGGTTCGTGCGAAGGCGGGGCCGGGCCATTGCCATCACCGCCTTCGGCATCGGTTTCGGGGCAATGGTCATGACCCCTGTGACCCAGCTCATCATCTCCACTGCTGGTTGGCGTTCGGCCTGGCTCTTCTTTGGGATCCTCCAACTGGCGGTCACTCTGCCGGTGGCTTTCCTGATCCTGCGCCGTTCCCCGGAGGATCTGGGCCTGCTGCCCGATGGCGACACCACTCCTGGCTCCCTTGCCGATTCCACCTCCTCGGGCCAACGGGGACGCGTGGTGGAGGCCCAGGAGGTTTCCTGGACTGTGGCCGAGGCCGCCAGGACTCGCACGCTCTGGCTTATGGTGGGCGCCTTCTCTGTCAGTGGCCTGGCCCTGAGCCCTATTCTGACCCACCAGGCGGCCTATATCACCGACCTGGGGTTCTCCGACGGGGTGGCAGTAACCATCGTCACGATATTCTCTGCCATGAGCTCCGTGGCAAACCTGGTCTGGGGCCTGCTAGGAGAGCGAATCCCCATACGAAAACTCGTGGTGACCTCCTTCCTCCTGGCAGCGATGGGGGTGGCGTTCCTGCTGGGGGCCGGAAACGTCCTCTTCCTGGGGTTGTATGTGGTGGTATACGGCGCTACCCGGAACGTGGCGTCCATGACCGGCCTGGCCTATGCCAACTACTGGGGCCGGGGGTTCCAGGGATCCATCAGGGGATTCGTGCAGCCGGTAAGCGTCCTGGCTTCCGCGTCTGGCCCGCTGCTAGCGGCCTTCATCTTCGACCTGCGGGGCAGCTACGCGATGGCCTTCGCTGCTTCTCTGGTCCTGTTTCTGGCTGCCGCCCTGCTGATGGGTCTCGCCGCGCCTCCGCAAAAGGCTCGCCCTTCCTCAGCGACGACCGCCCTATCGGGGGGAGGCTAGGGTAGGGCGCCCCCAGAGGGCCTCACGGAAGGGTGAGGCAAGCCAGGGGAGTCATGGGTTGGATGAGGTGAAACGGTCGCAAGTCCCTCACCAGTAACTATCTCAAGATGGCTTTCTGCACCTCAGCCTGAAGGCTGAGGCTTGATGCCGCCCCCTTTTGGTCATTGTCAAAATAGCCTGCCAATTGGATTCCGACCTAGCCCCCTCTGGCTCCCCCTTCCCCCAGGGGAAGAGGGAGAAGATAGGTTGGAAACGGTGTGATGCGGCTCCGCCGCATCACACCGTTTCTTCAGAATATCGTCCCCCATTCCTCCCAAGAGAGGGGGACCACAGGGGGAGAGGTTGGGTCTCATCGGCAACGTATTTGTTCTATGACAATCAGGGGGCGGTACCAAAGGGAGTTCTGAGATAGTTTCTTAGTGGGGCAGGGTACCTTTGAGCGAATTGCGATTCCTATGCATACGCACCGACCCTTCGGGACTCCGATGCCTTGGCGCCCTTGGGGTCTTCCTGGGCATCCTGCTTTTCGCCTCTGCGAGCGGTTGTGGCCCCACCAAGGCAGAAGAGCATTACAATGCCGGCGTGCGAGCAGTCAGGCAAGGCGATTGGCAGAAAGGCATTGAGGAATACAGCGAGGCGATACGTCTACGGCGCAACTTTGCTCTGGCATACAACAACCGCGGCGTGGCGCAGGCCATCCTGGGCAACTACCAAGAAGCTATTCAAGACTACTCTGAGGCGGTTCAGCTAGACCCAAAACTCCTGGATGCCTACAACAATCGGGGTGCAGCATACACTGATATCGGGGAGTATCAGAAGGCAATAGCAGATCTTGACCTGGCCATAGGGGTTGACCCCTGGCAGGCGCGATTCCACTTCAACCGCGCCATCGCTTTCTATCATCTGGGCGACTACAAGGCCGCCCTCCGCGACCTGGACAAGACTATCTCCATCAACACGCAGTACGTGGAAGCCTTCAAATACCGTGGCCTCACGTACATGGAGCAACAGGACTACACCAGGGCGTCCGAGGACTTTAGCCTGGCTCTCCTGATGGCCTTGAGCAAGCTGGAGCGCGACCCTACATCCACTTCGTTGTCCCGCCAGGTCGCGGGACTCTACTTTGAACGGGGCAAGGCTAACCAGGCAGCGGGGGACAGAGCGGATGCCCTGGCAGATGTGCAAAAAGCAATAGAGCTTGATCCCACGTTGGAGTTAGCGGCCAGGGACATGGGCATCTCCCCATGAGGAGGCTGGACAACAGCAGAGAGGGCTCGGCCTGAAGGGCACCCTCCTCCCTCTTGCCCCGCCCGCAGGGAGTCAAGAGCCAGGCAGTGGTTCAGCCAGAGTGCCGGAAACCCGCTGCCTCCATGGTAAGAGGCTTATCGTTCCCCCTGGCTCCGGCGCCCACGATTTCAGCCACGAAAATCACGGAGTCCCCAGCGTCCACCTCGCTGGTAACCCGGCACTCAACGTAGCCAAGGGCCTCGGCAAGCAACGGCGCACCGGTTACGTCGGTGCTCCACGGGACAGCCAGGAACTTATCAGGCCTGTTGGCATACCGGCGTCCTAGCTGTCCAGCCAGCTCCTTCTGGTCCCCCCGGTACACGTTGATGGCAAAGACCCTGTGCTCCCTGATCAGCCCGATGCTTCGGCTGTTCTTCTCTACGGATGCCGCCACCAGGGGAGGGTCAAAAGAGGCTTGGGTCACCCAGTTCACCGTGGCGGCATGGCCTCGCTGCCCATCCGGCACGGTGAGAGCGTACAGCCCATAGGTAAACATGCGCAGAACAGAGCGCTTTGCCTCAGCGTCCATATGGCTCCTATTTACTTGCCCACCATGTAGTTCTGCAAGCCAACCCGTCTCAGGGCCGCTCGGGATGGCGCACCAGTCTTGGTTGACCACCCCAGGAGCTGGTAGTACTCGTCGCGCCACATGTCAAAGTATTTCTTGAGGGACCTGCCCTTTCCTGGGCCGGTGGGGATGGCATCCATGAGACGCTGGCTCACATCGTAATCAAATTCCGGTTTGTACCCCAGGTACAGCGATACCATCCGTTGCAGATTGATAAAGCGCTCCCCCGCCATCATGGCCTCATCCCTGGTGAAGCCCGTCCATCCCGTGGCAGCCATGAGCGACCTGGTTTCCAGGTCAAAGATCCCTGTGTAGCCCTGCATAGCGAAGTAGCAGACGCCAAGATCGTCCTCCCAGGTTTTCTTCTTTTGCCCCTCGTAGACCGCCTTGGCTGCAACCTCACCGTAGGTAGGGTCATCCGGGTTCAATGGGGCCTCGTAGCCAAGGTCAGGCTCGCCTTCGGTGAGGAACAAGCGGTTGGAGACCTCCCAGCGAGGGCCTCCTCCGGCGACCACGCTGGCGAAGAGCATAGCGGGGTGGTTGATCTGGTACTGCCCGTGGAAGCCAGACCCCTTGATGTGCACTGCCAGGTCTTGCAGGCCGAGCTCCTCGGCTGTGGCCTTGATGCCCTTGGCGATTATCGCCCCAATACCCTCCCTGTGGAGGGTCATATCCAGCAACTGCAACGTGGATTGCCAGTTGCCCCAGGAAAGATCCAGCCCGTTGCACTGCTCCTGGGTAAGCCTTTCCGTGTTATAGGCTTCCATCACCATGGACATGGCGGACGGGACTTCGCTTTCGTGGAGGCCCAGTTCATCCAGGTGGGTGGTGAGTCCCATGGCAATACCCCGGTCGTAAATGCCGTGCATGGAGCCGATAACACTGGGCGAGTAGCCCGTCGCATACAGGCCGGCAAAGGGTCCCGAGGGGATATTCGTCTCAAAGTGGCACGCCATTTCGCAGTTGAAGGAGCCGACAGGCCTGAACTTCCACTCCCCCTCCTCCGGCTGGGCACCCCCTCGCTCCAGGTATTCGCTCATGTTCTTGACCGGCTGGCTTTGCCCGGCCGGGTTGCGGTGTTTGGCGTAGCGGGGATCATGCTGAACCGTGTGCATGGCCTTCATTTCGGGCGTTACCTTGTGGTTCCACTGCGTGTTGCGCCACTCGTTGGCCACCGCCAGAAACTCCCCCGGATGAGCGAGGGGCACCAGGCCAGTCCCGCGGACGGCAATAGCCTTCAGCTTCTTTGACCCCCACAAGGTACCAGGGGCGGCGGTGCCGGCGCTGTAGGCCAGATCAGCTCTCACAACCCCTCCCGCCAGCAACTCCTCCCCACCGGGCCCGATGCAGGCGACGCTGATCCTTTGTGGGTCCCCCAGGTCTTCGCGGAGCTTCCTGTTGCAAGCGAAGGTATCCGTGCCCCAGTACTTGGAGGCGTCCTGTATCTCCACCTTGCTGTCATCAATCCACAGGTAGACCGGGCTGGGAGAGGCGCCGACCACCACAATTCCATCCCACCCAGCGTGCTTCAACCTTGCCCCGAAGAACCCGTGGCCAAAGCTGAATCCAGGGTGGTAGCCAGCC
Source organism: Chloroflexota bacterium (assembly GCA_016210375.1). Taxonomy (GTDB): domain Bacteria; phylum Chloroflexota; class Dehalococcoidia; order Lucifugimonadales; family JACPCL1; genus JACPCL1. The sequence continues at coordinate 13,981 of JACQUH010000232.1, read as the reverse complement.
TGCTGCCGAAGGTTCACAATGGCCCAGTTAGAAGACTGGGGAACGGCTGTGCCCGTCAGGGGCCCGTTGATGAGGATCATGGGGGAGTCAGGCTCCAGGAACTCCATCCCCGGCCGGATCATGCTTGCCAGGAGGTGCAGGCCGAGGCCACTGCAACCAACCCACATCCGTAGCTCTTCCTCCGTGCCCGTCTCCCGCGCTTCAATCTTCCTGGTGGACAGGTCCACATAGAGCATCTTGCCCGTGAAACCGCCATTCGTTGCCACTTTAACCCCCTTTGGACTTGGTTGCTGGCTTATCCATCATAGAGATGACAGGATACCATATGGTCCGGAGCATTCTCTCGCAAGGTGGGAGCCACCCTGGAGCACTGAGGCATGGCCGAAGGACACCGGGGATGAAAGCGGCACCCCTGGGGCGGATTTGCCGGCGACGGTACCTCCCCAGAGAGGACGATCGCTTCTCGGCTGTCTTTGGGCCGGATGGGCATCGCCGCCGAGAGCAGGGCCTTGCTGTAGGGGTGCATCGGACTGTTGAAGAACTCCTCCGTGGGCGCTTCCTCCACAATCTGCCCCAGGTACATGACCGCTATCCGGTGGGTCAAGTATCGTACAGTGCCCAAGTTGTGCGCGATGAGCAGATAGGTCAGATGGTGTTCCTCCTGGATGCGCTTCAGCAGATTGATCACCTGCGCCTGAATGGAAATGTCCAGGGAAGATACAGGCTCGTCCAGGACCAGCAGCTTCGGGTTCACTGATATGGCCCGGGCTATGGCAATCCGTTGACGCTGCCCTCCGCTGAACTCGTGCGGGTACATGGGGGCGGCGGACGGGTCCAACCCCACGGCCTCCATCGCGGCGCCCACTCGTTCCAGTATCTCGTTGCGGGGCAGCCCCAGGTTCATGATCATTGGCTCCGCAATGATGGACCCTACCTTCATGCGCGGGCTCAGGGAAGCCATGGGGTCCTGGAAAACAGCCTGCACCTTCCTCCTGTAGTCCCTCACCTCCGCCGAGGACATGCGGTTCAGGTCTAGCCCTTCAAAGAATACCTGACCGCCAGTCGGGGCCTCCAGCCGAAGGATCAGCTTGCCTGTCGTGGTTTTCCCGCAGCCAGATTCTCCCACCAGGCCAATCGTCTCTCCGTGCATGACTTCCAGGGAAACACCATCCACCGCTCGCACGTGCCCAACCGTCCGTTTCAAGGCTATCCCTTTCTGGATGGGGTACCACTTGGCCACTTCCTGAAGTTTCAGAATCCCGACTTCGGAAGGGGCAGCAGCAGAGCTTGCGCCATTCAGCATGGGCTCCCCCCTACACATGCAACCAGCATCGTACTCCGTGCTCCTTTGCCCTTTGGGTCTCGGGCGGTGCCTCCTCGCGACATCGGTCTTGAACAACGGCGCACCTGGGGGCAAAGGGACACCCGCGATGGGTCTCGTAGATAGAGGGGGGTGAACCATCAATGGGCGAGAGGTGCCCTTTCCAGGCGGCAATGTCGGGAACGGCGGCCATCAGGGCCTGGGTGTATGGGTGTGCCGGATTATTGAAGATGGTTTCCACCTCTGCCGTCTCAACGATGGTACCAGCATACATGACGGCAACGCGGTGGCACATCTTTGCCACTACGCTGAAATCATGGGTAATCAGAAGGATCGCCACACCCGTATCTTCTTGCAATTCCCGGAGCAAATTCAGGTATTGAGCTTGAATAGTGGCATCAAGAGCAGTAGTAGGCTCGTCAGCAATGATCAGCTCTGGTTCGCAAGACAGGGCGATACTTCCAACCACCCTTTGTCGCATACCTCCACTGAACTGGTGGGGATAATCCCTGGCCCTGTTCTCCGGTGCAGGTATCCTCATACGTCTCAACAGCGTCACTACCTGGTCCACCAGAGCGGAGCCTCTCAGTCCCTGGTGGATGCGAAGCGGCTCGGCCACCTGGAAATTGATGTTATAAACAGGGTTGAGAGATGACATGGGGTCCTGAAAAATCATCCCTATATGGCGTCCTCTGTAGGACCTGACCTCTTCTTCATCCATTGCCATCAGGTCCTCGCCCTCAAAAAGAACGCGCCCCCCTTCAAACTTTGCTGGCGGCCGGGGCAATAGCTTCATGATGGACAGGGCCACAGTGGATTTCCCGCAGCCAGATTCTCCCACCAGGCCAAGGGTTTCCCCCTTCTTGACCTCAAAGGACACGCCATTCACAGCCATCCCAACACCCCGCCGGGTGCTGAAGGAGACCCTCAGGTCCTCAACTTTCAAGACAGGTCCTGGGCCCATTGCATAGCCTATACCCTGCATTGCGTAGCCAACACCGAATTCATCTCTGTGACCGTCACAGATGGGGTTGGAGGAAGACTGCTTACCCCTCATCCAACCTTCTCCCACAAGGGGAGAAGGGGCGATCCCCTCTCCCTTGTTGGGAGAGGGCTAGAGCCTGCCCTGAGCGAAGCGAATGGGGTGAGGGTGATACCAACCAACACTGTAACAACTACCTCACTTGTTTCGTCCTGAGACCATTCCCGTAGCGCCACAGGCGCCTATCCCACCGCCGGGGGGCAGACCCGGCGCAGATAGCCTCAAGGTAGGAACTATCTGTGCGCCCCCTGTATCCGGGGATCCCACAGGTCGCGAAGCCAGTCACCCAACAGATTCAAGGACAGGACCAGGCCAGCGATGGCCACGCCAGGGAAGAGCGTGGTCCACCAGGCCGTGGTCACGTACGTCCTGCCCTGGGCTATCATGCTGCCCCAACTGGGATTCGGCGGCGGAATGCCGGCGCCGAGAAAGCTCAAAGACGCCTCTGCCAGAATCACTCCGGGTATCTGGAGGGTGGCGAGGACGATGATACTGCTGACCACGTTGGGAAGTATATGTTGAACTATGATGCGCCATGGCGAGCATCCAGCGATCTGTGCCAGGAGCACGAACTCCTTGTTTCTCAGGGTCAGCACCTGGCCGCGGACCAAACGAGCGTAACCTGACCAGGAAAGGATCCCCAACACGAGGATGACAGTGGCAAAACTGGGGCCGATCGTCACCGCCAGGACCAGAGCCAAAAGCAAGACCGGGAAAGCCAACATAGCGTCTACGACCCGCATGATGAGGTTCCCGACCCAACCACCGAAATAGCCAGCTATCAGGCCCAGAGTTGTTCCAAGGAAGGCTCCCATAGTGGTAGCAGTCACGCCAATGATCAAAGAGATCCTGGCCCCGTATACAAGACGGCTGAATACGTCTCTCCCCAGGTGGTCCGTACCCAGAACGTGCGCGCTGCTGCCACCCGCCACGAACATGGGCGGGGCGTGCCTGTTCATATCCCCGATGTCTGTGGGATCGTAGGACGCCAACCACGGTCCAAAGACTGCTACCAAGGCATAAACCACGAGTATGAGGAGGGGTAAGTGGGGGGCACGCCGCAGGAAGGCTAGCGCCTTTTGCGCCCTGGACGCCTGAGGCCTTGGCAGACCTATTGCCCCTTCTGAAACAGCCATGCCTAAATTCTTACCCGTGGGTCCACGATGGTGTAGGTTATATCAACGATCAAGTTCATGCCAATGATGATTGCGCCCCAGATTATCACGCCGACAAGCACCACCGGGTAGTCTCCCCAGGTCACAGACTCAACAATCAGGCGTCCAAGACCCGGCCACGCAAAAACGACCTCAATGGTGACTGCGGCGCCAATGGCAACCCCCAAGGAGAGACCGAAAAAGGTAAGGGCAGGGATTGATGCATTCCGCAAAGCATGTACCCAGACAACCCGCCTCTCCGAGACGCCCTTGGCTCTCGCAAGCTGGACATACTCGCTCTGCAAGGATTCTATCATTGAGGACCGCAGAATGCGGAGCAGCCCGGCGCTTGTCCCAAACCCGACTATGCATGCGGGAAGGACGTAGTTTCTCCAGGAGTCCATTCCAGCGACGGGGAGCCAGTGCAGCTTGACTGCGAAAACGATGATCGCCATGATGGCGACCCAGAAGCCTGGAGCGGATTGAAAGAAGAGGGCGAATCCTCGGGCTAACGTATCTCTAAAGGTACCCCGGTGGACCGCCGCATACACTCCCAGGGGGATGGCGACGGCTAGGGTAATTGCCTTTGCCACCAGGACAAGCTTCAGCGAGTTGCCCAGACGGTCCTTCACCAGTGTCATCACCGGTTGCCTGGTCTTGAAGGATTTGCCGAGGTTTCCCTGGAAAGCGTTTTTCAGGAATAACCCATACCGATACAGAACGGGCTTGTCCAGCCCGAGCTCCTTGGTAATAGCCAGGCGATCATCTTCGGTGGCCAGCGGGTCCACATAGTTGGAAACAGGGTCCCCCGTCATGTCACCGGCCAGGTACACAACGAAGCTCACCACTGCCAGCGTGACGATTGCCTGAAGGATCCGAAAGACTATTGTCCGAAGCAACTGGGAGCCTCCCACGGAAGGTAGGCTTTTGCGGGGCCTAGATTGACGGCCCTGGCCGCCGCACCTTCATAGTAGCTATGTCAAGATCGCTCGTGTCCTGCATTGTGGGACACCAGGAAGGATGAAAATGACCAATCTTCTGTCTCTTCCCCCTTGAGGGGAGGAGGCTAGGATGGAGGTGAACAAGGGTCTACCCCCCACCTCAATCCTCCCCCGTCAAGGGGGAGGAAGCCCTACCCCTTCCCCCCTTGCGGGGGAAGGCCGGGATAGGGGGTAAGCGTACCGCAGTGAATGTCATTCCATTTCGTCAAACACCATAAGGCTTGGGCATGATGCCGCCCCTTTAGGGGGCGGCGCCAAATGGGTATTAAGGTAGTCTCATAGCCCTTTGAGTCCCGGCATGACCATCCGGTGCAGGCCATCAAGCACCTTACGGGACATGTTATCCGGTCCATAGGTCATGCAAAAGAGGTGATCTACGCCGCACACATCGGCAGTCCTGGATATCACCTCAAGACAGTGCCGAGGCGAACCAATGATCCCGATAGCATCGCACATCTCGGCCAGGAGGCTTTCTGGGATTGCCTCGGGACTATCTAGCTTGGGGAGCTCCATGCCAATCTCTTCCAGCCAGAGACGCTGAAAGTCTCGCTGCATCCAGGAGAAGCAGTGTCTTCGCGCTCTGTTGCGAGCCTCCTCGTCGGTGTCCTCCATGATCAGCGGAAAAGCGGTGAAGATTACTTTGACCTGATCAGGGTCTCTTCCCGCTCTGATCGCTCCCTGCCGCACATGGCTGCGGGCCTTTTCCACCATCTTGGGGTGAAGCCCAGTGCGCACCACCACTCCATCAGCCTCTCCCGCAGCCATCTCTATGGTCTTTGGCCCCGAGGCTGCAACAAATACAGGTGGTGGCTGGTCGCCTACCCTGGCTTGGAACTTGAAGGTGACATCCTCGTCGCCGCCAAAGGTCACCTCTTCTCCACGCAGCAGCAGCTTGATGGTCCTGACGATCCCCCGCATCTCTCCCACGGTGTGGGCATGAATCCCCAGATACGTGGATGAGCTATCGCCGCTGCCAAGGCCAAGGCGTGTCCTGCCGGGAGCCATCTCCTCCAGGGACTCTGCCATGCCAGCGAGGATGGCTGGGTGCCTGGTGAAGGGCGTGGAAATAGCAGGCCACAAGGTTATGCGCCGCGTCTGGACAAGGGCTGCTGTAAGAGCAACGAACTGGTCTCGCCCCCCCTCTGGATGCTCGGGGATTCCAACACCGTCCACCCCAGCACCCTCCAGGGCCTGGATGTACTCCACCATCTGCCTCACCGGGGCGTCTGCCGACACGCGGAATTCCAGCTTTACACGCATTACCTAACTGCTCTCTGGGCGGCCGGTGCCTCTCCGCCAGCCAAGCATCTGGCGTTCCTTCAGGCGCCCCCCTCTTGCCAGGTATCTAGCTGGCTCTGTTGGAGTTCGGCCTGGGGCTGGGATAACCCCAGCCCCAGGCCGAAAATTCTGATTCAACGGCCTACTTGAGCCGGATGGTCTCATGGGCCAGGTCTATGTAGGCCCCGTAGGTGGGACCCCACGACCCTCGCTGGACCTTGGGTCCAACCCCAAAGGTCAACTGGCGGTGAACGAGAGGGATGGACCAGTACTCATTATAGAGCCGGCGGTTCAGCTCCAGGAATCGGCGCTCCCGCTCTCCCGGGTCCAGAATCCGTTGCAACTCCACGTACAGCTTATCAATATAGGGCATGTCATGGTAGAGGGCGATAGCCCCACCCGCCGGCACGCTGATCATGAAGACCCGGATGTTGCCCAGCATGGTGTTACGGTTATAGCCCACAATGGTGGCGAAATAGCAGTTCCCTGCATTCTCGGGCAGGTAGTAGGGCCACGTGGCGCCCCTCTTCCGGGTGTTGGTGGCACTATCCAGGATTTGGTACTCAACGTTGATGCCCATCTTTTGTAGATAGGCTGCGATGGCCTCGCTCATCTCGTTCTGTTCCGGTTGCAGAGGGGTGGGGGCCACGGCCCCAGCGACAACACACTTTTCACCGTTGTAGCCTGACTCCTTGAGCAGCTTTTTAGCCTGCTCCGGGTCATAAGGGTAGATGGGGAGGGTGGGATCATAGCCCATGCTGGCCGGGTTGAAGGGCGTGGTGCCGGCCATGGGCACGCCCACTTCCGGAACATAGATCTTTTTGACGATGGTCTCTCGGTCTATCCCCGTCACCACGGCCTTGCGGAAGAGCAGATTATGCCCCAGGTTCGTCTCAAGGTAGTCGCCCAGGAACCAGGCGGCGTTCCAACCCCCGAACGTCGGCCCTTCCAGGCCATACCCCTTGGCCTTCAGGCCTGGGGCATCGCCAGCAACAATGGAGACGAGGTCAGCCGCGTTCGTCTCCAGCAGAGCAACTCTGGTGGCGGGCTCCGGCACCAGTTGGATACGGAGCTGATCGTAGCTGGGGACCCGCTCAGGGAGCCAGTACTTCAGGTTGGCTTCAAAGTCAATGTATTGTGCCGGTTCAAACTTGACGAACTTGAAAGGGCCGCTCCCCAGGGGTTCAAACTGCCAGCGGGCCGGCGCCGTCTTTGCGAATTGGTGCTTCGCCACAATCTCCATATCCCCCTCCATGTTGGAGAAGGCTGGGATTGCACTGGGGTCCGGGTTCTTCATGAAGATCTTCGCAGTGTACTTGTCCACGATTTCAATGTGGTCAAGGTTTGTCCTGGGGACCCCGCATTGGAGGCAGGTGGCCCTCTGGTCCCCTGTGCCCATTCCCATGCGCTCCCAGGTCCATTGAATATCCGCTGAGGTCATTTCCACACCGTCGTGCCAGTAGATGCCTGGCTTCAGCTCCCACGTCATCACCTTCCCGTCCTCGGAGAACGTCCACGACTTCAGGTTCCCCAGCTTGTTGTCAATCACGCCGTCGGGGCCAGCACGCACGAACATGTCGTACATGGGCCCGATAACGTTGTGGCCCGTCGTGGCGACCCTGCCGGGGTCCAGGCTATCGCTGAACCAGTGTTGCGCCACGGTTATCTTGCCCCCGGTCCTGCCCGTGCGGGGTGGCTGGGTGGGCGTGGCGGTAGCCTTGGCCACCACTGTTGGACTGGCGCCGGCGGCCGGGGCCGCAGTAGTGGGAGTGGTCTGCTCGGCCCCAGAAGAGCAACCGATAACAATAGCCAGGGACACAGCCAAAGGAAGGTAATTCCACATCCTGTGCAAGCTCCACACGTTTGGCCTCCCTACTGAGAATTGGACTGGCAACCACAGCCAGAGCTTGGCTTTCTGCCTGCCTGACCCACGCCACCCAGGCGAGCAAAGTGCCAGCGGGATAATAGTACGGGTGGGAAGCCAGTGTCAAGCAAACTGGCTACTTCGTAATCCCCCTTCCCGCAGCGGGAAGGGGGATTACGGGGGTTAGGCTATTTCGTATGTGGCCATCGGGCTGTGGCATGATGCCGCCCCTTTTGGGTCATCAACCAAATTCTCGTGCTGCTGTGGTCCCCCTTGTATCTTGAGGCTGGGGAGGCACAATAGGTTAAGAGGCGGGACAGGCCGATTCCCTCTGGGTACACGGTACCGTAGGAGAGCCTGGTCAATCTGCACCAGGAAGGGGCCGCTGCCGTAGGGACGGGTGGTCATCATGGAGCCGGTGACGCCCTAGGGCACTATGCCGCAGAAACTCATGCCCAGGAAGGAGGAGAGGTTGGCGAAGGGACTACTCAGATGCACATTGATGGTGAGGTTGTCCACCAACTCAAGGCCGTTGTCGGCGCGATCAAGGTTGACGAACTCACTGATGCCGCCGCAGCGGGTAGAGAAGGCCTCGTTGTTGAGGCCGATTATCTTCTCTATACTCCACTTCACCTCCTTGGCGGTCATGGTCGTGCCGTTGCGGGGGGTGGGCCGGCGTGTAGCCGGTCTGGAACTTAACATCGGGGCGCAGCTTCAAGGTCCACACCCTGCCATCGCCGGAGATCGTGTAGGACTCCAGGACGTCCGGCGCTATTGCGTCGCCGTTCACGTTCCAGAAGAGGTTGGAGTTCACCTTAGACTGATAGACGTTGTCACCGGCACCCGTGGTAATGTGGATGTTCCAGGTAGAGGGGTCGCTGCCGGTGTCTTGCTTGACGATGCCGCCGCGCTTGGGCTGGATCGTTGGGACGGGGGTTGGGGTGGCAACTGCGGCCGGTGTTGGGCTTGCGACGACCGTCGTACCCGAGGGAGCCGTCGTGGGCGTTGGAGAGGCCGTCTGGGGGACCGAGGTGTTCGTCGTCGTCTGCGACAGGTTCACGCCCTCCACCGTCGCCTACCAGGGCTACGGGAGAGGCCTGCCCCTGGCGACCATCCACTCCGTTAACCATCTCGCCACAGGGGGTCTTGAGCCAAACCTGGTGGTGCTCCTGGACCTGCCGCCGGAGGGAGGGTTGCGACGCAAGGGCGAAGATGAACGGCAGCGGTTTGAGCAGGAGCCGCTGGCCTTCCACCGCAGGGTGCACCAGGGTTACCTGGAGCAGGCAGCGGCAGACCCGCAGCGGTGGCTGGTGGTGGACGCCAGCCTGCCGGCGGAGCGGGTTGCTGAGGTGGTGTGGGAGAGGGTAGGAGAGCTGCTGGGGAAGGGATAGCCTCACTGGAAGCCTTCCCTTCATAGTGGGCTTGACCAAGGACAAGCTCAGCAATACCTGCACTACTTCTGGGCGAGGTAGCAGGTATTGAGCGGGCTTAAGGGAGTTGAGCCGGCCCCTAGCAGCAGGGCAAACCAATGGGGTTCGCATCCCCCGTGGTGGGGCTTGGGGGATTCGAACCTCTCGGCCACTCTACTATCACAGCAATCCCGCTCAAGGAGGTTTAGCTCGGCACACTGGTTTTCCCACGAAATCGCCTCACTCATGATAGCTACGTCGTTCAGATACTAGAATTCCTCTCAGCTAGGGCGAACTCAAAAAAGGTCAAGCGGGCGAGCCGAGCGCCCTTATTCTAGCTGTATTAGCGGGTCCCCTGCTGCCACGTTCTGGCCGGGCCTGATGAACACGGCGCGCACCGTCCCCTGGCGGGACATCAGGATGCTCTGCTCCATCTTCATCGTCTCCAGGATGCAAAGCTCTTTGTTTGGCTCCACCTGGTCCCATACCTTCACGGAGACGGAGACGATGCGCCCCGGCATGGGGGAGCGAATGATCTTCTCGTTCTCCTGGGTGATGCCTACCAGGCCCACGACCCTGGCCTGGGCGGGAGCAGGGGCTGGCCGGCTGGGGCGGGGTGGCCCAGAAATGCCCTGGGCATCCACCTCCACGGTGATGGCCTCGCCATCCACGACGATCTGGAACGGGTACTGAGGGGGGTCATCCACCTCCACAATGTGCCATGCGTCCTTGACCTTCACCCGGATCTGGCGCTTCACCACCGGCCACCTCTCCCGGAACGGGGGGACATCTGGGACATGCGGCCATAGCCTTTCCAGGGGCTGCCAGACCGCTCCCCTTGGGCGCCGCCGAAGAAGGACCCCAGGGCGGCGGCGGCCACGGCCACCCGCTCCTTTTCAGAGAGCTCTGGGGCCGCATTGTTCATGCGCTCCACGATCTTTGGGAGTGTCTGGGTGTTGAAGGTCCCTTTCTTGAAGTCATCGTTGGCCAGCACCCACTGGACCAGCGGGATGTTGTGGGTGACCCCCTGGAGCTGAAAATGGGCCAGGCCGTTGCTCAGGGTTTCAATGGCATTCTCCCTGTTCTTGCCCCAGGCGATGACCTTGGCCATGAGGGAGTCGTAGAACGGGGAGACCTCGTAGCCGGGGAAAATGGCGCTGTCTATCCGCAGGTGGGCGTCCTGGGGTAGCTCCAGGGCTTCCAGGCGGCCGGACACGGGCATGAGGGTGTAGGGGTCTTCCGGGTAGATGCGGGCTTCAATGGCGTGCCCCTTGCGGCTGATGTCCTTCTGGGAGAAGGGCAGTGGCTCCCCCGCGGCGATGCGGACCTGAAGCTCCACCATGTCCAACCCTGTGATCATCTCCGTCACCGGGTGCTCCACCTGGAGACGGGTGTTCATCTCTACAAAGTAGAAGTCGCTCTCTTCATCCACCAGGAACTCAACGGTGCCCGCGTTGGTGTAGCCGATGTGCTTTACCAGGGCTAGGGCGGCTTCGTACATCTTGCCCCGGCGTCGTCTCCCGAGCTTGGTGGCAGGGGACTCCTCAATCACTTTCTGATTGCGCCGCTGTATGGAGCAGTCCCGCTCGTACAGGTGGACGGCGTTGCCGTGGTGGTCGGCGAGGACCTGCACCTCAATGTGGGAGGGGGCTTGCAGGAACTTCTCTATGTAGACGTGGGAGCTCCCAAAGGCGCTCTGGGCCAGGGAGCGGGCCCGCGCTAGGGCCTCTGGCAGCTCCTCCAGGGTCTCCACCCTGCGGATGCCGATGCCGCCGCCACCCTGGGAGGCCTTGACCATGACTGGAAAGCCGATTTCCACGGCCTTGACCAGGGCCTCCTCGTCGCTCACCTCTCCCTGGGTGCCGGGCAGAAGGGGGAGGCCGGCCTGGGCGGCAAGCTGGCGGGCCTGGGCCTTGTCCTTCATGCGCTCCATGGCCTGATGGGACGGGCCGATGAACGTAATGCCTGCCTCGCCCAGGGCGGCCACGAAGGCGGTATTCTCCGACAGGAAGCCATAGCCGGGGTGGACAGCCTCGGCGCCCGTCTGCTGCGCGGCCTGGATGATGGCGCTGGCATTCAGGTAGCTTTCTGCTGCTGGCGGCGGGCCAATGAGGACGGCTTCGTCCGCCTGCTGGACGTGCAGGGCATTGGCGTCGGCCTCGGAGTAGACGGCTACGCTCTTGATGCCCATGCTGTGGCACGTCCGCAGGATCCGGCAGGCGATCTCGCCGCGATTGGCCACGAGGACCTTGCTAAAGAGGGGTTTCTTTCTTCTTGTACGGGGCATGGTTCTCGTCGCTACGTTGGGGTAAGGGCGGCGCTTTCCTCCTGGGGCCAATGCTGGGCAATAGCGCGCAGGAAAGCGCCGGAGCGCATCTCCCGTTCCAGGGTATAGCGCAGAAGGTTGCTCATGTGGGCCGCCAGCTCCCGGTGCAGGGGCTGCCGCACCTTCACGCGCAGGGCCGTTGCGAGGGAGTTCATAGAAAGATAGCGTAGCACCTTGAGGGCGTCAACGGATATGGGCGCGGAATCGGCATAGGAGGCCTTGCACGCCGGGCAAAGCACGCCCCCCCCGGCAGGGCTGAGGTAGTGATGGCCAGGCAGGAGCGTCTCCTGGCACTGGGTGCAAGAGCCTAGCTCGGGTAGGAAGCCGGCGCTCCCCAGAAAGTGGAGCTCGCAGTAGCGCAGGTCAAGGGCGGCATCGGCGGGGGTCTCCAGGGCGCGCAGGGCCTCCAGCAGCAGGGCGTAGGCCGCTGGCCCCGGGGATTCCAGAGGGTGGAAGGCATCGGCCAGCTCCGCCAGGTAGATGGCCTTGGAGAGGGTCGGAAGGCTGCTCTTCAGTGCCTGGAAGGTCTCCAGGGCCTCGGCGCTGGTCACGGTGTCCAGGCTCTGCCCGTGACTGAGCGTAAGGGAGGAGCGCGTGAGGAGGTCCAGGTGGCCGCCGAGCTTGCTGGTGGTCTTGCGGACGCCCCGGGCGGTGGCCTGGAGCTTGCCGTAAGCGGGCGTGAGGAGCGTGAGCAAGCGGTCAGCCTCCCCCATGGGGCTGGCCCGCAGGACGATGGCCTCGGTGGTATAGGTGCGGGGTCTGGACATGGCGTGGCTGTTCCTCCCAGCCAATGACCGTTGGTGGACCCTGTCAACAGGCCAGCGTGCCCCACTCCCAAAGAGTCCTGAGTAGAGTCTGGAACGCCGAGGGCGTTCCAGACTCTACTCTTTCCCTGTTGCCTTTGCGCCAAATGCATCCAGCATCATGGAGCATAGCGCCCTCGGCGGCAAGCCCAAGGGTGAGGCAGGTTTGTTCATAATGTCTGCCTTCCCTGGAAGGCGCGGGTAAGGGTCACCTGGTCGGCATACTCCAGGTCGCCGCCCACGGGCAAGCCCCGAGCGAGGCGTGTGACCCTGGGCACGAAGGGGGCAACCAGCCCCTGGATGTACATGGCGGTGGCCTCGCCCTCCAGGTTGGGGTTGGTGGCCAGGACGATCTCCTGCACCGCCTCGTCCTTCAGGCGGGCCAGCAGCTCCCGGACCTTCAGCTCCTCGGCGCCGATGCCGTTCATGGGGGAGATGACCCCGTGCAGCACGTGGTACAGGCCCTTGTAGCAGTGGGTGCGCTCCAGGGCCAGCACGTCCAGAGGCTCCTCCAGGACGCAGATGATGGAGCGGTCCCGGGCCGGGTCGGTGCACAGGGGGCAAGGGTCCTGCTCCGTGAGGTTCTGGCACTGGGAGCACAGGATGATCCGCTCCTTGACGGCGACGATGGCCTGGGCCAGGGTGTGGGCCTCTTCCGCGGGCATGCGCACCAGGTAGTAGGTGAGGCGCTGCGCGGTCTTGGAGCCGATGCCAGGGAGCTTGTGCAGCTCCTGGATGAGGCGCGCCACGGGCGCAGCGGCGGGCAGGAAGTCGGGGGTGGTCATCGGGAGACGGGTCCCTGGAATCGCTGTAGGTGTTCAGTATCGTAGCTCTTCAAGGGAAAGCCAAGCTCCTCGGCGAGCGCCGCGTATACGGCATCGGCGCCCGTGAGACGGTCCCTAATAGCTATGTCCACGGCGCGTCTCGCTCTGCTCTCTTCCAGGTCGTAGAAGGTGATTCTACCATCGGCTAGCCATTGTTCAAAGCTACTCTTGGCATTAGACACGTAAACCTGCTGGTTACGTTGAGCCCTGCGGTTGACGGCGGCCAATGTCTCTATTAAGGCCAACCGAGGCAAATGGAAAAAGTAGTCGCCAGACTCCAGGCCCCTGGTATACGCCAGCGCTTCGGCATGATGGGCCTGATGGTCTAAGAAGGAAGCTACGAGTACGCTAGCGTCAACTACGAGTTGCTCTACCATCGGCGTTGTTCACGGATCGCTTGCACTGCGGACACATCTTTGGGCCAGTCCTTGCTAATCTCTTTTCCCAGGGCCTCCCAGCGTCTGAACGGATTACGTATGGAGGCGAGCCGCACGCCCAACATGAACTCTTCAAAGACAGGCATGTCTTCCCTGGCGAGAGATTGCTTGAACACCTCTACGGCCTGTTTGAAAGCTGCGAGCTGTTTGTCGCGGCGGGCGCGGTCTCGCCATTTGATGAAGGCTTTCGTCGCTGTATCCAGGTCAGGCAGCCAGCGGCGCTTGAGGCTGTCCAAGCCCATAGCGATAGAGGCCCCTGCCGCCGCCTGGTATAGCAAACTGCCCCGGTCCGAGGATTTATGGCGGAGCGGGAAAGCCCGTTCAGCCGATTCAAGAGCTGCCTGGCCTCTCTTCAGTGATATCAAGGGAGCCATTCGGTACACCCAAACATCGGGGTCATCGGGCCACTTTTCTTTGACCTCGTCAAAAACGTCCAATGCCTCTTCAAAGCGTTCTAGCTGATGAAGAGTCACGCCAATGCACAGGAGCACGAACCTGTCATCGCCTAACCCCAAAGCTTGT
>JACQUH010000231.1 GCA_016210375.1 Chloroflexota bacterium | reverse complement strand
GGCGTACGATGCCCATCTCTACCAGGAGCGGCCCCTGATCGAGTGCCTCTTCAACAAGATGAAGCAGTATCGGCGGGTCTTCTCGCGGTTCGACAAGTTGGCGATCACCTACCTGGGCTTCGTGCATTTCGTGGCGGCCCTCATCCTGCTACGTTGAAAACGTCAACAGAACCTAGCCTCCTCAAGGATCAGTAGACGTGTCTCGAACCACGTCAAGAAGACGCGATTGCCCTGCGCGGCAGGGCCTCGCCGGCGACAACAACGCCGCGACGGGCCGCTCCAGAAAGCGGGCCCACCCAGTGTAGCTGCCGAATCGTGAATTCTGGCCCTCTCCACAGGGACATGCTTTGGAAGCGGTCGAGCGTCCAGCCTTCGATAGCGACAGCGCCTGCGGAAACGAGTGCATCGCCCACTGCAGCACCGGCAGTGGGCGTCGGAGCGGGACAAGCATGAGGCAGACAACGATCCGGTCGCTGGCAGACTCGACGTCAACCCGAGCAGGGCTGGTGTAAGGAAAGCGGCTGGACGATCGCCGCAGCCGCCCAGGTGGGTCCTCCCAACCGGCACAGGACGCCATTCGTCGCCACATTCACCGCGGCCGAGCCTATCACGAGGAGCACCGGAGAGTTGGTTCTTGAACCCATGGCACTCAGCCATCGGCCACTGGCCTCAAGGTCCAACAGCTTGGCGACTCATAGATTGGAGCCTCCCGCTACCACTCTCCGGTCACGCTTCGTCGCCTTGGCCACGCCAACCGCCACGGACCCCCGACGATTCGTCTAAACCAAGTGCGGGGTGAAACCCGCAGAGGGGTTATCCGCCCTTCGAAGGGCTCCCCGACACATCGAGGGCCCTTCGTCAAGCTCCCCGACATATCGAGGGCCTTCGGCAGGGCAGGCTCTTCGGCAGGGCGAACGGGTGGGGGGGTGGTTCCGTTCGTGGTGAGCCCTTCGTCACGCCCTGTCCTGAGCTTGGCGAAGGGCTCAGGACGGGGCCTGTCGAACCATAACGGAACCACCGGGTGGGGCAATGGGTATCCCAACTTGCACTTGGTCTAGGCCCGCACCACATTCACCCGAGTGTCGTAGAAGGACGCGCTTCCGCCCACTGAGTCCGAGAGGCATCCAGTCTTCGTGTGCTCGTCGAGACGGAGCAGAGGGTTGATCTGCAGCCCCTTGCCTCGCCTCACATCCCCTTCCACCATGACCCCATCCACCTCGACGGCCCGGGCCCCATACGCCCAGTGCCCGAAGGACTGCGACACAGCTATGACCCCAGGCCGGATGCCCTGGATAGCTTTCACCTTGCCCACCATCTCGCGCTGGCGGCCTCCGCCCAGATCCAAGACCCCGTTGGGATTGGAACCGGATGTGAGCCTCACGGAATCGCCGGCGGCGACACCCAGCCGCTCAGCATCCCGGACATTCATCAGCACGAAGTTCTCCGGCATCAGGGCCACCTGGGTCCAATACGTGCCGGGCGTGCGGCTTTGAGTAGCGAAGACCTCCTTGTAGGTGATGAGCTGGAAATCCAGGTCTTGGTCACCCACGGGCTTCCCATTGCTGAAGATTGGTGGATCAAACCGCGGCAAACCGTCGAACCGCGTGCCTGCCACGCTGTCTCTCTGTTTCGCAACCCGCTCCAGGTACAGGTGGAAGGTCCCGCCAAACCGGTGGGCCATGCGGTCGCCGTCGTACACCTTGCTGAAGTGCTCGAACCGTCCACCCCGATTGAGCACGTATACCGTCTTGCGCCACAGTTGCTGGCCGACGGCCTTCTGCCATTTGGACTCGTCGTAAACCGCTGCGGTCAGGTGGCCGCGGGCCTTGTTGAAGACCTCCACCTCCGCATCACTGGCATCCGGGACACTGTTGCTGCCGTCGCTCCTGCCCCCAAAGGCCAGGTTGGCAGCCACCTTCAGGTAGTAGTCCTCGGGACGCTTCAGGTCTAGGCCTGGACCGAGGCCGTCCTTCCCAAACCCCGGCAAACCCAGCCGCTGGGCCAAGGCCAGCATCACGGCTTCCAGAGAGATGGGCATCGCCTCCCCGTCAATGGTGACAACCTCAGGGACAGGCGGTGCAGCGGGCTGCCGGAAGGGATTGGACCTGGTGGCGGGCTGGGGCACATCGCCCGGGCTGGCCCACTGCTCCAGGTAGCTTACGTCCGGGAAGATGTAGTCGGCGTACATCGAGGTCTCGCCGATGACGAGGTCCGTGCTGATGACGAGGGGGATGATCTTGGGGTCCCTGAGAATACGGAGCTGTTGACCGGAGCCGGGCACCGAATAGGCTGGGGTAGCCGTATGGAGCCACAGTACCTTGACGGTGTAGGGATAGCGGGCTTCCGCGGAAGGGATGAGGTCCTGCCACATATTGAAGGCGAAGGGGAACCATGGCCGTTGAGCAGGGTAGCCATCCCGGTCGAAGAGCGTGGAATCCTCATAGCGCCAGCCCTCGCGGGAGAACGTGACGCCGAAGCTCTTGGTCTTGTTGGGATGCAGTTTGCCCAGAGGGTAGGGTTGGCCGTCCTTGCCGCCCAAATCGTCCCACCCACCGCCGCCATCGGCCAGGCCTCCCTTCCAGTCCATGTTCCCAATCAGGATGTTGAGCGTGTTGATGCCCTGCACGGTGTAGAAGCCGTTGGTATGCTTGGCAGGGCCGCGGTAGACGTCTATTGCCGCTTTCTTGCCATGGCTGGTGAACTCCCTCGCCACCTCGGTGATGGTGGCAACAGGAATGCCGGAGAGCTCTGCATACAGGCTCAGCGTCTTCTCCTGGGCGCGCTCCTTGAGCAGGGTGAACACGCTCTTCACCGGGATCCCCTTGAGGGTCGTGTTGACCTCCAGGAG